>JANNYL010000747.1:0-1083 GCA_031410075.1 Flavobacteriales bacterium | reverse complement strand
CCCGTTGTCCAGGTTGGATCTGCGCCTTCTTCAGGAAGTAGAGCGCGGTCTGCGCGCCCACGGTGAGCGTCGCGGCATCCTCCTGGCTCATATTGTTCGGCATGGCAGCGATCAGCGCATCCTGCGGCAGACAGATGTACTCGGCATACGTGCCGGAACCCATGCCCGTGGAACCGAACACGCGATCGCCTTTGCGGAACCGGGTGACCTTCCCTCCTACCGCCTCCACTTCACCGGCCAGCTCGTGGCCTAGGATGGGCAGCCTGGGCGTGAACAGCCCGAACATGAAACGCACCGCAAAGGGGTCCGCCTTGCGCAACCGCACATCGCCGGAAGTCACCGTGGTGGTGTGGACCTTGATCAAGACCTCGTTCTCCTTCGGGTTGGGCTTGGGTACTTCCTTGAGCTGAAGCACTTCGGGGCTTCCATAGCTCGTGTAGACGATCGCTTTCATGGCGCAAAGGTCCGCGGCTGGGTTGCAGGGATCCGTTGACGTTGGGTAAGAAGCGCCGGATGGCCGCTCGCTCGAACGCGCTGATAAAGTCGCTGACCAAGCTTGGATACCTTGTGCCGAGATCATCCGCTGATGCATGTCCTTGCTCCGCTATTCACCCAAGCAGGCTTCTCCGCCAAGGACGCTGAACGCATCGTCGAACCCTTCGTGCTGAAGGCGTATGACAAGGGCGATCACTTCGTGCGGGTGGGCCAGGTGAGCAAACACCTTGGTTTCGCGGAAAGGGGTGTGTTCCAATACTACTACCCGTTGGATGGGGAGGAGCGCACCACCTACGTGACGCCGGAGCGCAGCTTCATCGCCTGCCTGGGCAGCTTCCTCAAGGGGATCCCCAGCATAGAGAACATCCGCGCGATCACGGATGCTCGCGTGTGGCTGATCGAGAAGCCGGACCTGAAGCGTTTGCTGGATGATGTGCCCGCGTTCAAGGACTATTACATCGGCCTGTTGGAATGGCAGATCGGGTGCATTGATACGAGTCGGCACGACCTCCTGGTGCTGACCGCCGAACAGCGCTACCAGAAACTCGTGGACAACGAGCCGGAACTGCTGCAGCGCATACCGCTGCA
>JANNYL010000746.1:0-2436 GCA_031410075.1 Flavobacteriales bacterium | reverse complement strand
CGCTTCTGGTTCACGATATCACCATACGCCGCTACGTAGCCAATGTTGGCGTATACCTGCGACTGGTAGTTGTAGGTCTCCTTGTCCTTCAGCAAGATCTGCGTACTCGCCCCATAAACTTCCGGGATACGATAGGAGTACAGATAGGAGAGGACAGCGGACAGGATAACAGCGACAACCACAAAGTACCAGTTCTTCGAAAAGATCCTGATTACCGAGCGCAGGTCATTTACGTCGATAATTCCCGCCTTGGGGCCTGCCGCTGATGCCATGTGAACTGAGGTACCTCCTAGGGCATGGACCAAAGCCATGGACCGACGAAAGGGCTGCGAATATAGAGATCACTTGCAGTGCCTTGTGGCTTCTGCTTGGGAGCCCTGTTGTCTCTGGTCCATTAACCGAGTGGGGGCGTTCGGAACGAAGTGATCGAGATTCATCACCCTTGTGCCAGTTTGCGTCGCGTTGTTGAAAACAAAGGCCGGTAATGGGTTGAACTTCATAAGCCGTTCTTTTACATTTGGCGCTTGTTCCTGAGCGCTTTTCAAAATATGAAGTCCACACTACGCCTTGTGACACTCGTCTTTTTGGTGGCTTTGCCATTGATCGGCGGGTTGTTCGCCCAAGGAGGTCCGCCTGTAGGTGGTCCACCGCCCTGCTGGCCACCACCTTGCATCCCGATCGATGGTAGTGTTTGGTTGTTGTTCGTTGCTGGTGCTCTATTAGGAGGAAAGCAGTTGATGGACCTGCATCGCAAGCGCAACGTTGTGCGTGGATGAACCATCACGCTGAACCGGTTTCTGCCGGGCGTGATCCTCTTTTCCGCTTTTTGTTCTTGAGTGTGTTCCTGTACGGTGCTTGGTACGCCCTGCACGCGTTCATCATTCACCCTTGGGGTGTGCTTGATCACTGGCTCATAGATCGGGTGATCGCGTGGGCGGGGTTCATTCTTACCACCTTGGGTTACGATCTGATACCTGAGCCTACCAATGCCGAACTGATCAGGACCATCGGGGTTGAAGGAGGTCATTTGCTGTGGATCGGCGACCCTTGTAATGGATTGAACCTGTTCGCGGTCTATCTTATTTTCTTGATCGCTTATCCAGGACCATGGAGACACAAGCTCTGGTTCGCCATTCTTGGTATTGTTTCGATCCACCTCATTAATGCGGCACGCGTGGCTGCGCTATGCATGATCGTGCGATACGACTACGAATTGCTCAATTTCAATCATGACTATACCTTCTATATCGTTGTATATGGCTGGGTCTTCTTGCTCTGGTACATTTGGGTGAAACGCTTCGCTCGAGGGGCTCCCGTCGAGGTCCTTGGTTGATGGGGAAGCGAAGTACACTTGTTGCCTGTTTGCTCCTCGCCTTGGTGCTTGGTGGCCTTCGCGAATTTCTGTTCGTCAACCTGAACTATCAGTTGGACCATGTTGCCAGGCGAACGGAGTTCTCCTTCGCACACAGCATCTTTCAAAGATGGACGAATGATTGGAGCTTGGGTGATCTTACGGTGCTGAAGTGGACCATGGCTTGCGCTTCCACTGCGTCGATGTGCTTGCTCTGCGTTTGGTTGGCGCGCGCCTTGTTCGCTCCTCGCCGCTTTGATAAGTGGATCCTTCTTGCCTACGGTGCGATCGGGCTTTTTGCCTTTCTGTTGCATTTGAGCGCACGTTGGTTCGCCCCCCCGTTGGAGGTGGTTTCCGTGAAGCTGCTCCACGCGCTTCAGTATCCCGTCGTTCTGATCTTCTTGTGGGCAGCTTCTAACCTTGATCGGCGTAGGACGGCGAGTTCCCCATAGGGGTGCAGCGTTCGGGTCTAACTTCGCCTTCCTTCTTGCCCTGCTGATTATGCGTGTTGCTGTTGTGATCCCCTGCCATAATGTGGAAGCTCATCTTCCTTCGGCCTTGGGTTCGGTAATGGCCCAAACCTATTCCGATCTGGACGTGGTTTGTATTGATGATGGCAGCACCGATGGAACGGCGAGCGTCCTACTTGATCTTCAGGGACGATTTCCAGGTCGTTTCCATTCGATACGGCAGGAGAACTTGGGGGCTTCGGCTGCCCGCAATGCAGGCCTGCGAGCCACAACAGGAGATTATGTGCAGTTCTTGGATGCCGATGACACGATCGATCCTGATAAGATCGCGGCGCAGATCGCTCTGGCGAAGGTGAGCGGTTACCCTGATCTTGTGGTTGGTGATTTTGAACAGGCCATGCCCAACGGTTTGCTATTGCCTTCATTGGCTTTGTCCGGCAAACCGTGGATGGCACTGATCAAAACGCGAATGGGTACTACCTCTGCGAACCTCTGGAGTCGATCGGCGCTGGATGAGGTTGGTGGTTGGAACGAGGATCTTGCGAGCAGCCAGGATTACGACCTGATGTTCCGCCTGTTGAAGAATTCCGGATCGATCGCATGGGACGCGCACAT
>JANNYL010000745.1:0-2605 GCA_031410075.1 Flavobacteriales bacterium | reverse complement strand
CTGCTGGATCCAATTTGGCGAAGGCTTGTAAGCTGTCTTCCCGTGCAATGATGTCCAGCAGAACGGGAGAAAAGGGTGAGGAAACTGATCAAGGAACGGGAGCGAGCAGAAGAGGAAAAAGCCCAGGCCGAATTGGAAGCTCGCGAAGTGAACCCCACCGGGACACCCACCGCCGACAACAAGCCAAAACCCGGGGGTGAGCTGAACGCTTGGTATTTCTACAATTCAACCCAATTGGCCCGTGGCTTGGCTGAATTCAAGAAAAAATGGGGCACCCGAACCAACGAAGATGATTGGCGGCGCAAAGACAAAGCCGGAAGCGCTACTGCCCTGAACACGGAAGAGCCTGAACCCGAGGAGGTCGATAGCAAGGACAAAAAAGATGGCGAAGCTGCTTGGAAAGACCCCGCCAACTATTTGAAGGATGTTCCCACAGATACGGCGTCGCTGGATGCGAGCAATGCGAAGATCTGCTCGGCTATGTATATCGCCGGGACCATTTACAAGGAGAAGTTGAAGGATCTTGACAACGCGATCGAAAGCTTCGAGGTGTTGAACAATCGTTTCGAAGAGTGCCGATTCACGCCTGAATCTTACTACCAGCTCTACCGGATCTATTTGGCCAAGGAGAAAACCGGGACGTTCTTCGACCTGGATGGCAAAGGGTCTGCGTATTACTCCAACATCATAATAGAGCGCTGGCCGCAAAGCGAGTTCGCCCGACTGGTGCGTGACCCCAACCAATTGCTCGCCGATGATGAGCTGCGGAAGAAGGAAGAAATGGACTACGCGGATCTCTACCGCCAATACCGGGAACGCAACTACTTGCCAGTGATAAGTGCATGCAACACGGTGCTGGCCGAACAACCCAAGAACCATTTGTTGGCCAAGCACCAATTGTTGAAGGCGCTTTCGGTGGGAGGCATGCGCGATGTGAACGCATTCCGTCTGGCACTATCAGACGTGCTGTCCAAATTTCCGGGTAGCGATGAGGCCAAAGCAGCTGCGGACATTCTCGCAGCCTTGGATAAGCAGGCCAATGGATCAACAGGTAGCGCACCGCCAGATGTCGTGGCGGCTCCAGAGTATGTTTCTGAAGACGGGCCTCATTTCGTGGCCTTGGTCTTTCCCAATGCCGATGGCGACATCAACGGCACCAAGGTCAAGATCAGCGATTTCAATCAAGCGAATTACCGCAGCCTCATTTTCCAAGTGGGCAATAGCCTGCTGGACATGGACAACCAGATCATCAAGATCAGCCCTTTCGAAAGCAAGCAGCAGGCCATGGAGTACTATGAGCTCTTCATGGCGAACAAAGAGCAACTCGTAGGAGTGAACGATCAGAGCTACGCCACTTTCGCGATCAGTGCGGCCAATTATGCCACCTTCTACAAGAACAAGGATATAGACGCTTATGCCTCGTTCTTCACCACGAATTACCTCGAAGGGGAATAGCCGCAGAGTCTCTTCCAAGCTGTTTTGAGGCCACCAACGCCAGGTCAACTGCCACCCCGGCTTGGAAAAGCAAAAAGCTCCAGGCGTGCTTTTCACCTTCTTCATCTCGGTGCTTCTCGTACTTGTCGAAGCGGTTATGCCAAGTCCCTGAGGCTGTTACATTTGTGACCACGTGAACCCATTCTGGACCAAATCAGAACACACCATGTTCCGGAACGACAAACCCGCTGAGCCCATGAACAAGGCCCCCGAACCGGTGAATACCGGGAAGATCAACAGCATTATGGAGGGTACCTCCATTGAAGGTGAGATCAAGAGCGATAGCAACATCCGTATAGATGGCCGCGTGAAGGGGACCATCAATGTGCGCGGTCGTTTGATCGTTGGTGCAAGCGGTGTTGTGGAAGGTGAAGTGACCTGCCAGAGCAGCGATATCGAAGGCACCGTGATCGGCAAGATCAGTTGCGCGGACCTGTTGAGCCTGAAGGCAACGGCCAAGATCACTGGCGACATCAATACGAAGAAGTTGGCCATTGAGCCAGGTGCTGTCTTCACCGGCAACTGCAGCATGGGCGGTGGTGTGGTGAAGGAGATGCAGCCGAATTTGCGTGCCGATGCTCCTCGTGTGGAATCACCGGCACAAGCCGTTCGTTGATCCATAACTCGGCTCTGCGAACCCGCCCTTTCCGGGTAGTCTTGGAGCGTCGTCGAACTACCTGACGTACTTGCATGCTGAAGCCTTCTGCTTATATACCCGTTCTGGTCTTCAGCTGCATTTGTGCGATCGGCACTTGGGCTGGACTGTACTTCACGGATAATTCGTTCACCTGGCATTTTGCCTTTTTGCTCGGGTATTTCACACTCGTAACCATTGGCCTCTTGTTTTGGCAGGAGGGCAGCGTGAAACAGACAAACATCTTCATCCGTCGTTTCATGGCCGGGCTTGTGATCAAGCTTATGGGTTCGTTGGTGCTTCTGGCCCTGCTTCTGAAGATCGCACCAGAAACCGTGGATAAACCACTGGCCGTCGTGTTCGCGGTGCTTTATCTGGCCTACTTGGCATTCAGTACCGTTCGGCTGTCGAACGTTTTGCGGCCGTCGAAGAACTGAGGCCATGAAGATCGACGACGGCATCGACAAGGACGAACTG
>JANNYL010000744.1:0-16269 GCA_031410075.1 Flavobacteriales bacterium | reverse complement strand
TCCATATTCACAAGGATCTGCTCCACACGCTCCTTGATAGGACGGTTCAGCTCCGCGACCATTTCAGCATCCAACACCCCGGAACTGTTCATTCCAAAACGCTGTTGGTAGCTACGCACAGCCATGAAGAGTGTGGAGTCGAACACTCCGCTACTGTCATTCAGCGCGATGTCGCCGAGTTGCGCCAATCGATCCCGAACCTGAACGACCACTTCCGATGAATCACCCAATTCCAATGAATTACCCTGGATCACTATCGGCGAAGGTGTATCCTCCATCTCAATTGTACGGTAGAGCTTCAAGAACCCCTTAAGGAGCTTGTACTGCGGATGAACTGGCTCCAAAGGCGAGAGGTCCATCCTGCCCGCTACGAGCGAATCGAGGAGTTGATCCACGTTCTTCTTACGGCGCGGGATGTACCAATCGAGTTCGCGCAGGTCACGTTTCACAAAGCCGCCGTAGCGTTTATCAGCGAATTGGAAAAACCGGGCTGTAAGAGTTATCTCTACAACTTGTCTCAAGGAATCCGTAACCGGAATGCTATCCTTGGCACTGAGCAGGTTGACCAAGTCGCGCAGTTTGTTCTGATCGAAGAGCGTACTACCCAGAACAGTGTCCGTAGCATTCACAAGGTCCAGGAAATTGCCTGCGGCGATGGACAACGAATCATTCAAGAACCAAGCATACTGGAACGCGCGTCGTTTGTAGAATTCGATGATCGCGGTAGAATCAGCCTGTGCAAAGGGGTTGTTCACCAGATACGCGAAGACATCCGCACTGTCAACATGTTGATCGGAATAGTCCACCGGTGTTTCGAAGACCTTCTCGACCTCCTGCGCCCGTTCGGCGATCGTATGCGGAACAGGAATTCGAGCCTCTTCGCAACCAAGCATGAACAGCAGGAACAAGCAGAACGGAAATGTTAGCAGGCGCATATTCATGTGACTGGCTTGCTCCTGACCGAGCAGCCTTGAAGATCATCTCCGGTCCTGATCAGTGCGTGTAGATGTATAGCAGGCCACCGTCCGCCAACAGGTCGATGAACCGAGGCATCAGTTCAACAGGTACTGCAGGGCAACCATAACTGCGCCCCAAGCGGCCATGTTCCTCAATGAACGCAGCACTGACGTATTCAGCGCCATGCATGATGATCTCCCGTTCCATGGCCTTGTCATTAACACCGGGATCAAGGCCCTGTAACAACAACGCAGCACCGTGCTTCGGGCTGATGATCTTTCCCTGAACACGGAACAATCCTTTGCTCGTTCGCAACGAACCAACAATGTTGGATACCGAAGTACAATTCAGATCCCCACTGTTGCGCCCATGCGCCACCCATGTGCGAAACAAGAGCTTTCGGGAGTTGAGGTCGATAACGAACAATCTTTCCTCTGTGGATGGCCGGGTCATGTCGGCAATTACCAATATGCCGGTGGAAGCATGATGTCGGACAATACTGGAATACGCACTTCGAAAAGCGGCCGGAGCCAATAAGCCATCCAGACCACATTCCGCATAGGTCCTATCAACACGCGCCTCCAGCGTCTCAAGCTCAGGCGGGTTGGATACTGTTCCATTTGCGAACAGTCCCAGTTGGATCAGGGAAAATGCCAATACGGTTTTCAAGTACCTTGCAGTTGGTGCGAATGTAAACGGGTACAGTGATCACGCGGCGCAGGTGGTTACCGACAAGTCGAATCCCCAACGCATGATCGTGGATACTCCGAACGTACGTCAGCTGAACTCGTTCCTCTTAGGACCACACCCTCTCCGCGAACAGCGGAGTTTCGCCTGCCCGATTAACACGTATGCACGGGCGCAATGCGAACAACTACAGACCCACAGCCACCTTGCGCACCCAACGTCTATCCGCGCTATTCACTTGCACCATGTATGTGCCAACTGGTAACCCGAACAATTGCAATGGCGAACCGTCCCAAGAGCGGGACAGGTAGGACCGGCCAACCACGTCAACGACAGAAAGCTCCACGCGCTGCTGCTTTGTCAGTGAAAGCCAAGGCCCTCCATCTGCGCTTCGCACAGATAATGCAGCAAGGTCGATAGCCTCTTCCACACTTGTGGCCAAACAACCGTTCACGAGTTCCTCGAATTCCGTTAGCGTCACGTTCTCCGTTGCGTTCTCGATGGTCAGTGGCCCGGAAACGATGCCATTGTTGAAGTTGAGCCAGTAGATGCCGCACACGGAAAGCTGGTAATCCTGCACTTCTTCAAAGCTGGTCCCGCAAGAACCATTGCCAGACAGGTCGCAGTGTTGCACCCCCCAGATCACCGTGTCACCATTGGCCAAGCCATTCACATAATTGCGGCAGAGCAAGCCACAATCTCCCCATACACGGATGATCTCTTCATTCTGTAAAGTCCCGGAGAAGGACCGGATCACCTTCATGTCCGCGGCATACTCATGGTCGTTCAATTTCACGGCCATGATGATCGCATTGGGGATCCACCACTGGGGCTCGGCATAAGGCGGGTTCAACGTCTGGCAGAACGTATGCGGGCCGAAACAGGAACAGGCTTTGGCATTATAGAAACCAAAGGTTGAACACACCATGACGAGGAGCAGAAAACGTTTCATGATCGATCATTTCCCCAAAGATGGTGCAACTCGGCAAAGCGTTGCTTGCGCACGGATGGATGTTTTGCGCCCAACGGAACGCCTTGGTGCCTCCTGATATCTTCGCCGTCCTTCCTGAGCAATAACCGATGTTCCGCACCCACACCTGTGGCGAACTCCGCCTTTCTGACGCTTCCAGTTCCGTTACCCTCGCCGGTTGGGTACAGCGCACCCGCGACCTGGGCGGCATGACATTCGTTGATCTGCGAGACCGCTACGGCATCACCCAACTCACCTTCAACACGGACAGCGATGCGACGCTGCGGGAAACGGCACGTTCCCTTGGCCGCGAATTCGTGGTGCAAGTCACTGGCAAGGTGATCGAACGGCAGAGCAAGAACGCCAACTTGCCCACCGGAGAAGTGGAGATCTTCTGCTCCTCGTTGAAGGTGCTGAACGGAGCCAAGACACCGCCTTTCACCATTGAGGAAGAGACCGATGGTGGCGAAGAACTGCGGGCGAAATACCGTTACCTCGACCTACGCCGCAACAACGTGCGCAAGGGCTTGGAACTTCGGCATCGCATGGCCATCGAAGTGCGCAACTACCTCAGTGCGCAGAACTTCCTGGAGGTGGAAACGCCCGTACTGATCAAGAGCACTCCCGAAGGCGCGCGCGATTTCGTGGTGCCCAGCCGGATGAACCAAGGTGAGTTCTACGCGCTGCCGCAAAGCCCTCAAACGTTCAAGCAGTTGCTGATGGTGGCGGGTATCGATCGCTACTTCCAGATCGTGAAGTGCTTCCGCGATGAGGACCTGCGCGCGGATCGCCAGCCGGAATTCACACAGATCGACTGCGAAATGGCCTTCGTTGAACGCGAGGACATCCTTCAAGCTTTCGAGGGCATGGCGAAGCATTTGTTCAAGGCCATCCTCAACAAGGAGTTCAACGAGCCCTTCCTGCGCATGAGCTACGATGAAGCCATGCGCGATTATGGCTGCGACAAGCCGGACCTCCGCTTCGGAATGAAGTTCATCGAACTGAACGACCTCGCACAAGGCAAAGGCTTCAAAGTCTTCGATGACGCTGAACTGGTCGTGGGCATCGATGCTGAAGGGTGTGCGGGATGGAGTCGCAAGCAGACCGACGCGCTGATCGACTTCGTGAAGCGTCCGCAGGTCGGCGCCACGGGAATCGTATTCGTGAAGTGGACCGATGAAGGCTTGAAGAGCACGGTGGACAAGTTCTACGGACCTGAGCAACTTGAGCAGTGGGCCGCACACTTCGGCATGAAGCAAGGCGACCTGCTCTGCATTATGGCCGGTGGCGCAGACAAAACACGCAAGGCACTCAACGAACTGCGCCTGCATCTTGGCGATGCATTGGGCCTGCGCGATCCATGGAATTTCAAGCCGCTGTGGGTCGTTGACTTTCCGCTGTTGGAAAAGGATGAGGCGAGCGGTCGTTGGCACGCCATGCACCATCCGTTCACCTCACCGATACCGGAGCACGCGCATCTATTGGAAAGCGACCCCGGTGCAGTGAAAGCGAACGCCTACGACCTGGTGATCAACGGCACGGAGATCGGCGGTGGCAGCATCCGCATCCATGACCGCAGCATGCAAGAAGCGATGTTCCGCGTGCTGGGCTTCACCGATGAGGACGCGCGTTACAAGTTCGGATTCCTGCTCGACGCATTCGAGTTCGGCGCACCTCCGCACGGTGGAGCAGCGTTCGGCTTCGATCGTTGGGTAAGTCTTTTCGGCGGCCGCAGCGACATCCGCGAGTTCATCGCCTTCCCGAAGAACAACGCCGGCCGAGATGTGATGATCGATGCGCCGAGCAGGATCGATGAGGTGCAGTTGAAGGAACTGGGGATCGCAGTGAAAGGCTGAGCATTTAACGCTTGCGTGTTGCTGTCTTGGTTGGTTTGGGCCGTCTAGGGTTCCGGGGCTTTTTCGTCTTCGGGGTATCCAGTTCCTTGCGCATTTCCTCTACGCGTTTCAGCAAGGCTTGAACAGGTTCTTCCAACTCCTTACCCATGCGGCGGTGGCTGTCGGGGTCTACGTCTTTCATCAACCGTAGCAGAGCGAAGTAGACCGGGCGGTACTCGGTCTTCAAGTACGGGAAGCGTACCTCGAAGAGTTCACGGAAACCGTGGTACTGCTGGCGGGCCAAACCCCATAAGAGCGTTTCAAGGATCCTCGCCGTTGACATGGGAAGGCGGATCAGCTGGATGGTTCGGCTGAACGCATCTTCCAGCGCACCCAGTTTCCAGGCGTCGATGGTCTCTTGCGCCATGGCATCCGCCAACCGGGTGTACGCATCCTGTTGCGCTTTTGCGAACACCTTATCCTCTTTGGCGGCACCCTGCAGTAGCCAATGTGCAATAGCCAGGTCGCGCTGGGCCCTTGCATTGCTGGAATCCTTCTTGGCCAAGGTCTTGCGGATGCGCAGGCCATCCTCGAAGGCCCTGCGCGCCTGGGGCAATTCTCCCTCACGAAACAGCAGTACGCCTAGGCGTTCGTAGCTGATCGACAGGTCGCGCTGGGCTTGTGCATTGCTGGGATCCTTCTCGGCCAAGGTCTTGCGGATGCGCAGGCCATCCTCGACTGCCCTGCGCGCTTGGGGCAATTCTCCCTCACTCACCAGCAGATCGCCCAAGTCGTCGTAGCTGATCGACAGTTCGCGCTGGGCCCTTGCATTGCTGGGATCCTTCTCGGTCAAGGTCTTGCGGATGCGCAGGCCATCCTCGAAGGCCCTGCGCGCTGTTGTCAGGTCGCCCTTGAGTACGGCCACATCACCCCTGAAAGTCGAGGTCCACGGATCCGCCTCATCTCCGTTCAAGCGCAATAGACGTTCCGCTAGATCCAGGTCGAACCGTTCGATCGCGTTCCAAACCGCGGCGCGCCAATCCGGCTTTGGCTCCCGGGTCCGCCAGTGGTTCTCGGCCAGAATCTGATCCGTGTGATTCGGGAATGCCTGCATGGTACGTTCGAACAAGCGCTGCTTCATCCCCACGTCCAATCCTTCGCTGCCCAGAAGGGCATTCGTAATAAGCACGTGATCCGCTGGGTTGACGTCGTGATGCCCAAGTGATCCCTCATGCTTCAGCGCCCGCTCCTGCAAACCACGCTCATCGCACCAGAGCTCGAAGAACCGGGTAAGCCACCGCACCTTGGCCGCACCGTTGCGGTGAGCGTTGTTCATCAGGTACCAGATATTGAAGAAGCGTTCGGCCAGTTGGTAGAAGTGGTTCTTGGTGCTGGTCTCCTCGCGCAGCACGGAACCTTCGCGCACCAATTGGCCCAGCTGTGCGCTCACCACTTTGCTCTCTAGTCGCGTGGCGGTTGCGATCTCACCTGCCGACATGCCATCCCAGTTCATGGCCAGTGCATGCACGATCTTCTGCTTCTGCGGGCTCAGCTCGTCCATGCGGTGCTTGTAAAGCGGCGTTACCAGGTCCAAGGTGCGGCGTAGGTCGTCGAACACGCTGGCATCGCCATCGGTGTTGAAGACATCGAGCAGCATCATGATGGTGCGCGGCACACCGCCTGTGAGGATGCGCAGATGATCCACACGCCTGGGTTCTTTCCTGATGACCTCCTCCACGTGCTTGCGGCCGTTCTTGTGCGCGTAGTGCTTCAGCATGGCAATCACCTCTTGCTGGTTGAGCCCAGCTAAGTGATGCTCTTTGAAGAGGTCGAAATAGGGCGCGTCGTGCGTTTCCAATTCATCTAGCCGCACAGCGGTGCCACCAATGAGCTTGATGTGTTTGTTGGAGACCAGCAATTCGCGGAGCGCCTGGTTCTCGTGCTTGTTGAACTTGCGGAAGAGGTCGCCCACATTGTCCACCAGCATCAGCAGTTTTTTGCCTGCCCCTTTCAAGCGAGCTTCGATGGTTGTGAAGCAGTGTTCATGTTCTTCATCCTTGTTCCAGAGCGAGCCGAGATCACCCAAGGCACCGAACCCACTGGGGTCCACCGCAGCCATGTGCTGGCCGATCCAGATCCAGAAGTCGAGCAAGGAATTCACGGGCCAGTTCTCTTCGGCTGTCTTCACCGTGAGCCAGCGTTGCGTCAGGTCCGGCTGTTTCATCTCCACCCGGATCCGCTCGAAGAGAGTGCTCTTGCCCATGCCGCGCAGGCCTTGCACCATGTGGTGCTGACTGAGCTTGCCTGGTCCGTCCTTGCGGATATCGGCCATGAGGCGTTCGAACATGGCATTGCGCACCACGAAGTCGTTCACGATCTCGGTATCGCTCTTGTGCTGGGGTCGGTAGATGTGCTCGAAGGCCATGGTTCAGGAGCGGTCTGTACGGCGTAAGTTGAACGGAGCGAAGAGGTCGCGGAAGAAGCGGGAGAGCGCCAGGATGCGGTCGTTATCGCAACGGCGCAGGAGCATCGTAAGCACGATGACCGTCGCGCAAACAACGATGGTGATCCAGAGCACGGTGTTCACGGGGCAATGGTTTGTGCCCACCATTTCATCAGGAGCGGCGAGGCGAAACGCAACGAGCGCGCATCGCTATCACGCACGAGATAGCCATCGTGCAATAGGCTGCGCACTACATCCATGTAGCTGTCCGGCAACGCATGCTTGGTGGTGCCGATGTCGTGCACCTTGTCCATGGCCACGGGCTTCCCCGCACTGCACAGGTTCAACACCTCCTTGGCGAATCGACGCTCGGCGGTGTCGAACAGGATGCTCAAACGCTGGTGCCAGTGGTCGTAGTAGTTGCGCTTGGCCAGTGCCTTGGTGAAGGCTTGGTCCACGATCTTCTTCGTCACCACGTGGGCTTCGGTGTCGTTCAGGATCTCCTCCACTTCGTTCAACACCACTTGAATGAAGAACGGAATAAGCCAAACGAGCTTCTCCAACAGGTGATCCTGCACAGCCTCGGACATCTCACCCCCGGACCCGTGCAGGATGCGCGCGATAAGATCTTGCGCTTCCTTGTTCGTGAATGGCGGTAGGTCGAAAGCCAAGAGATCGTTGATCGTGTGCGAGGCATTCAGCTTACCTACTATCTGCTCCAAGCCAACGGAGCCTGCGAACACGAAGCTTACCCGCTTCGCGACGTGGGGATCCTGCCTCAGCTCGCGCATCTTGTGCAACAGCGCGGTTGCCGCCTCAGCGCCGTGTTTCTTCCGCACGTTCTCTACGGCCTGCGAGAACTCATCCACGAGGAATACGAAGTGCTCTTTTGCCGGAAGACCTTTCAGCAGAGTGAGCAAGTCGTTGAACCCGTCCGGGTCGGCCGCAGAGAGCTTTAATCCATCCGTTGTCACTTCAACACTGAGCCGTTTCCATAGCGAAGACAGCTTTTTGCTCAGTTCCGCCTTGCCCGAGACCATCTCGATGGCCTTCGCATAGAGCTTGCGAAAGAGATCCTTCTCCTCCGCGACCGACTCAACAATGAGATAGATGGGATGGAACCCGGCCTCAGTGCGTTGTTCGACCTCACGCATGAACGAGGTCTTTCCGACCCGTCGTGGCGCTGCCAAAAGCAAATGCTCGCCTGCACCTACGTGCTTCCAGAACTTTCGCACTAACCGGGGGCGGCTCAAGTAGCTCTCACCTTCGGCGACGGCGCCTACAACAGTGTTGAAATGGACCATGGCTTGACAATGGATTCGTTGGCAAATGTATAAGCAAAATTTTCATTGTCAAGTAATTTGACAATGATCTTAGTGTCATCAGTCCGGACAACTCGCTTTTCGGCGGCCGCAGCGACATACAATTAAAGGAACTGGGGATCCGGTCCGTGTAGGATCAGGGCTGCTTCAATACCTGGAATAGGCTGTCCAACCCAGGCAAGGCGGAAGTCATCGCATCGAGTTCGGCAGCCTTGTTGCTCGCCGTAGCGATGCGATCCTTCGTGAGCGGATGCGAGCTCAAGAACGACATGCCTTCCGGCATATCCTGTGCTTCACGCTCCAAAAGTCGCAGCAATTTCACCATGCCGATCGGATGAACACCACTCGCGTACATGCGACGAATACCGACAGTATCCGCCTCGGTTTCCAGGTCCCGCGAATAGTTGAGCCCACGCAATTCATCACCCTTCTTCGCGGCTATTCCCACAACATCCCCGATATCACCAAGAACAAGCGAGAGGAACAAACTTCCGGACAGGTCACGGGCCAAGCCTCGTGTGCTGTGGCGCTTCTCCACGTGTGTGCCTTCATGCGCCAGCAAGGCCGCCAACTCGCCCGGCTCCTTCATCTTGTTGAGTATGCCCGTGTATACCACGATGTGCCCACCCGGCATCGCGAAGGCGTTCACCTGATCATCCTTTACCACATGCAACTTCAGTTTGTAAGACGGGGAGATCGTCAGGCGGTCGGCGAACGCTTGGAGCGTTTCGGAACGGGAAGCGTCTATAGCTAACGTGGTTGCCATGTTCTCGAACATCGCATCGCCGATACGCACGTCCGTTTCCGGTGGAAGGGCCATTGCCAAGCGCTCGCTCACATAGGGCAACAGCCACAGGTAGGCTGCTATGCACAAAGCAATGAAGCCTAGTGGGAGCATCATTGGAATACCGAGGATCCATGGCACACGGCCTTCGGAACCGTGCTTCAATTTTTGCGCCTTGAAATGAGCGGTCCATGCATGTATCGCGAGGCTATCGCGAATGATCACGGTGTGCCTTGGATCGCCATGCATCACACGCAATGCACCAGCACTCAATTCCCATGCGAAGCCGATCCCGTATACGCTCCATTCCTCCGTTCGGTCGCGCAACACAACTTGGATCCGGCCAAGTTCCGTCCACTGTGCAGTAGCCTCTTCGGGTTTTGAAGCATCATCTCCGTAATAAGTAACAGGAACGGGTTGTGGCATGGAACGTATGGACGGGTGCTGGGCGAAATTACCCTGAGCCGTATGCAGAACCCTCAAGTGGGCGGAGTATCATTACTTCGCGCTATGCCGACATGCTCATCCATTCCCCGCATTTGCGCACGGATCATCCTTTTCGCTGCGCTCGCTCCAGGATCAAGTTGGAATTCATCCGCATGCGCGCAAGGCTTCGATACAGCAGCGGTGATCATGGGGATCGAGCAGCGTATGGCCGAAGTTGACAAAGCCCCGATCCGCGCTGTGTTCCTTACCTACGTGGACAAGGAAAACGCCGTCCTATTGTTCCCCGATTCAGCGGTAGTAGGCGAACCCGCAGAGCGCCACGAGATCTATGTGAATAACGACGGCACCGTAGCCGGAGTCGGCACTTTTTTACGGAGCACCTATCCGGGTGTGGTGGAAAGCGCTTGTCACTACTTCGATCCCGATGGACATACCGTTGCTGTCTCGTGGATGATGAAGTGGGCGAAGAGCCAATGCACGGACAGTATCGCCATTGAAACGCGCTACATCTATTTCCACCCCATCGGTGAATCGATCATGGAATACGCCACCCTCACGGATCAGCATGGCCAAGTCATCGACCACACCAAGTGCATGTTCCCGGATATCGAACGACACTTCGATGCCTACTATCACCGCGATATGTTGCTATTGATGAAGCATATCAGCTTGGAGTGAACGGCAATATGTCGTTCAATTCAGACACCTTGTTCTCGCTGTTCGCACTGACTGTGACATTAGCCTTCGTATTCATCGGAGCACGAGCGATCAAAGCCTTAAAAGCCTTACTGAACGGTGAACTGTCCATGCGCCAAAGCGACCGTGTTGTGCTATCCGGTTGGTTACCCTACTACACACAACTCGATCGAACAGCAAGAAGCGAATTCGATCAACGGGTAAAGGATTTCATCAACGACAAGGAATTCCACGGGCGCGGGATCGAAGTGACCCGCGAAATGAAACTGATGCTCGCGGGTTCGGCAGTGCAGGTGACCTTCGGCCTGGAGCCACTGCTGCTGATGCATTTTTCACGCATTGTCGTGTACCCGGACCAATACCGGAACCGACCACAAAGCCACCTTCACCTGGGCGAAGTGAACCCGGGCATGCGGGTGATCGCGATCTCTTGGAAACACTTTCTGCAGGGGTATGCTGAACCAACCGATGCCCGAAATGTGGGTCTGCACGAAATGGCGCATGCGCTCTGGTTCGAGAACAGGATACCCAACGCCGAAACCGGTTTTCTCAGTAACAAACTTCTGCTGGAATGGCGACAATTGGCCGAAGACGAGTCTGCCAGGATCCGCGCCGGGGAGGATCGCTTCTTCAGGGAATATGCAGCCACGGACCAGGCCGAGTTCTTTGCTGTGGCCGTGGAGTACTTCTTTGAAAAACCAGCTGAATACCGATCAGTCTTGCCGGAATTGTACGAATGCATGGTGCAATTGCTCGGACAGGATCCGGCGGAAAAGGTGGCACGGAATCGCCCTTTCCGTTCGATCGCGATCTAAAAGACTCGTCACCTATGGACCTGAGCAGCTTGAGAGGTTGACCGACCAGGGCTTCCCGCATCTATGCTACGCTCCGTGCGGGATAAACTTCTCGCCGTGCTCGGTCAACAGGTTTCAAACGAAGAACCCCGCTCTCGCGGGGTTCTCTCTTGTTGGTTGACCGACCAGGGCTCGAACCTGGACTCTTCTGAACCAAAATCAGACGTGTTGCCAGTTACACCATCGGTCAGACTGCCTTTCCTTGGAAAAGCGGCGCGAAAATAGAAAGATCCACAACACCGCCGTTCCCCAAGTGCTGGCAAATGACTTTGGGTACTTTCGCGCTCCTTCGCACCCACACCCCCAGCATGGATTTCAAGAAGTTGAACATCGTCACCGGATGGCTCGTATTCCTGGTGGCGGCCTATACGTATATCTCCACTATTGAGCCCACGGCAAGCTTCTGGGATTGCGGGGAATTCATAGCCACAGCCTACAAAGTGGAGGTTGGCCACCCACCCGGGGCGCCACTTTTCATGATCCTTGCCCGGATATCCAGTGCGTTCGTCTCCCCGGAGAACGTTCCAGCCGCGGTAAACACGCTGAGCGCCTTGTGCAGTGCGTTCACCATCCTCTTCCTGTTCTGGAGCATCACGCACATGGCCAAAAAACTGGCTACGCGCGATGGTGATGAGGAAATGACGGCAGGCAAACTGATCGCGGTGATCGGCAGCGGGATAGTTGGAGCCCTCGCCTACACTTGGAGCGATTCGTTCTGGTTCAGCGCCGTAGAGGGCGAGGTATATGCTATGTCGTCCTTTTTTACGGCGATCGTGTTCTGGGCCATTTTGAAATGGGAAAGCGAGGCGGATCAACCGCACAATACGCGCTGGCTCATTCTTATCGCCTACTTGATGGGGCTCAGCATCGGCGTTCACTTGCTGAATTTGCTGTGCATTCCCGCTATCGCCTTTGTGTACTACTTCAAAAAGTACAAAGTGACGCCTCTTGGGGTGGCTTACACTTTCGTGACCTCAGCGCTGATCCTAGGCGCTATCCAAGCCATCATCATTCCAGGCATCGTGCAGATGGCGGGCAAATTCGAGCTGCTCTTCGTGAATGACCTGGGTATGCCGTTCAACACGGGAAATTTCGTGTACGGCATGCTGGTACTGGGCCTGGTGGTGTGGGGCCTGCTTTGGAGCCAGCGCAATGGCAAGGTGATCCTGAACACGATCATACTGGGGGTAAGTGTGATCCTTGTGGGGTACAGCACCTACGCGCTGATCGTGATCCGCAGCAATGCGAACCCGCCGATCGACGAGAACAATCCGGAGAACGTGTTCAACCTGCTGAGCTATTTGAATCGCGAACAATATGGCGACCGACCATTGCTGACAGGCCAGTTCTGGGATAGTGAAATGAGTGATACACGTGAAGATGGCTCGCCCGTGTACACTGCCACTTACAAGGTGATGAATGGGAACAAGGTGGACAAGCAGCTCTATGACGGCTGGAGCGCTGAACACTACGTTGACGACAAGACCGGTTTGGAGATCACACATGAATACGTGATCACGGATGAGCGAAAAGGCACCGAACCGGTTTATGAACCGGAATTCACCATGCTCTTCCCACGCATGTACAGCAGCCAACCTGGCCACGTGGAGGAATACAAGAACTGGTGCGACTTCAAGGGTGTGGGCATTCGTACTACGGATCGCGAAGGCAAACCCACGATCATCTATAAACCCACGCAGGGCGAGAACATGCGCTTCTTCGTGGATTACCAGACGAATTGGATGTACTGGCGCTATTTCATGTGGAATTTCGCTGGTCGCCAGAACGACATTCAGGGCCACGGTGGAATACTCGACGGGAACTGGTACACAGGTCTCAAGTTCATCGATGCGGAGCGACTTGGCAATCAGGACCGTTTGCCCAGCAGCATGACCACCAACAAGGCCATGAACAAGCTGTTCTTGCTACCCATGATCCTCGGGCTTATCGGCTTGGTGTACCAACTGGCAAAAAATCTGCGGGACTGGAGCATTGTGATGTTGCTGTTCTTCTTCACAGGCATGGCCATTGTTGTGTACCTCAATCAAACGCCGCTGCAACCGCGAGAACGGGATTACGCCTACGTGGGCTCCTTTTATGCGTTCGCCATTTGGGTGGGGCTGGGCGTGTATGCTTTGTTCGATGCTGCGCGCTCATTGTCGATCCGGGACATTGCTTTCGGTGTTGGCGGCACCATCGGTATCGGTGTGCTCAAGTATGGCGTGGAAAGCATGGTGGGTGATAACCATGGTGTGTCGTTCTGTCTCTTCTACATGGGCGGTGTTGCAGGCGCGGCATTAGGGCTCATGTACCTGCTGCGTGGTGTGAAGGACGATCGCCTTCCGGGCATTCTGGCAACAGCCCTGGGTCTTGCTATTCCTATCGTGATGGTTCGTGCGGAATGGAACGATCACAACCGCAGTAACCGCACTCCGGCGCGTGATCTGGCTGCTGATTACCTTGAAAGCTGCCCACCTCAAGCCATTCTCTTCACCAACGGGGATAACGATACGTTCCCCCTGTGGTACGCACAAGAAGTGCAGGGCATTCGTACGGACGTGCGGGTGGTGAACTTGAGTTTGCTCAACACCGATTGGTACATCGATCAAATGCGCCGCAAGGCCTACGAAAGCGAACCTGTTGCCTTCGGCATGGCCGCGGAGAAGTATCGTCAAGGAACGCGCGACGTTGTTGCGATCGACCCTTTCCGCAAGAAGACCGGCTTCATGGACCTGAAGAAAGTGATGGCCTTTGCGTCAGATGATAATAACCGGGAACAGATCTTCCAGCGAGGCGTTCGCGATTCATACCTGCCAACCCAGAATTTCATCTTGAACGCTGACAGCGCCTTCTGTTTCGGCCCTGAAGGCATGCTTACCGCGAAAGACACCGCCGACTTCGTGAAGGAAGTGCGTTGGAGCATCAAGAAAAGCTACTTGCTCAAGAACCATGTGATGGTGCTCGATATGTTGGCACAGAACGATTGGAAGCGACCGATCTGCTTCGCTGTTACCACCGGGCCGGACAGCTACGTTGGCTTGCAGGACTACTTCCGTTTGGAAGGTCTTGCTTATCGATTGACACCATTGTTCTCGCCGCGAAGGAATCCGAACACCTATGGGAGTGTCGGCACCGATATCATGTACAAGAACGTGATGGAGAAATTCACCTGGGGCAACATGAACACCGATAAGCCGGTGTACCTGGATGAGAACACCTTGCGCATGACCACGAATTTGCGATTGCAATTGGCCACACTGGCTGATGCTTTGGTAGACGAGGGCCGGAAGAGCGATGCGAAGAAAGTGCTCGACCTTACCATGGAAAAAATGCCGGAGAAGAACGTGCCTTACGATCGCATCATGCTTCCCATCATCGAAGCATACTACAACGCTGGTGATAGTACCAGCGCGAACGCGATATCCGAACGCCTGTTCACGATCATGGAAGAGAACATGAACTTCTACTTGAGCCTGGAACCAAAAGACGCAGCCAAGGTGATGGAAGACATGAACTTGACCAACATGGTGATGGAGCGCATGGTGCAAGCGACAGGAATGGTGCATAAGCAGCAACTACTCGGTGCCCAATTGCTCGATCGTTATTCCGTTCTGGACACCCTTTATCAAGAGAAGTTGGAGGCGATCGCCAACCAGGGCCGCCGAACAACGAAAGCGAAGTTCTGACCACCACGGCATGGGCCTGCGCGTTATATCCAAAACCATGAGCTGGCTTCAACAGCTCGATGGCCGCATGCTGTGGAACGTGGAAAGTACAGCGAACGTGCAGGTTGGTGATGACACGAAGAAGTACGTCTACCTCACGTTCGACGATGGACCTATTCCCGAGGTAACTCCATGGGTGCTGGACACCTTGAAGCAACTCGGCGTGAACGCCACTTTCTTCTGCATTGGGCAGAACGTAGCGAACAACCCAGCCATTTTTGAACGGCTGAAAGCCGAAGGTCACGCTGTAGGGAACCACACGTGGGATCATCCGAGCGGATGGCGCACATCGGCGCGTTCGTATTACCGTTCCATTTTGAAATGCCAACGCCTGACCCGAACGGACATGTTCCGCCCGCCTTACGGGCGCATTACCAATCGACAGATCAACGCCTTGCGAAAGCGCTTTCAATTAGTGATGTGGGACGCGCTGGCCGGTGATTTCGAGGATGGCCTAACGGGTGCCGAATGCGTGAAAGTCGTAATGCGCCGTGTAAAATCGGGAAGCATCATTGTCTTCCACGACAATCTGATCAGCCAAGAGCGCATGCGCCATGCACTTCCTATCGTAGTGGATGGTTTGCTGAAGAGCGGCTACACTTTCGCCACGCTCCCGCACCGGGTGATTTGATACCGGGCTATTGGGTTGCGACACCCGTAACCACGTATTCCGTGCGTCTGTTTTCCGAATGCTCCGCCTCGGTGCAAGAAACTCCTGGTGCGCAATGGTTCAATAGCCGGGTTGCACCATAGCCCTTCGCAACCAGTCTTTCTTTGACGACGCCTTTGCTGCGCAAATAGGCACCAATGGCATCTGCCCGCTTTTGCGATAGCTTCAATTCACTGGCGAGGTCGCCACGCGCATCGCTGTGAACCGCTACCTCTATTTGCAAGGCCGGGTTCACGATCATTCGGTCGGCAAGTGCATCCAATTCTGTCTTTGCAACAGGATCCAAATTGGCACTGTTTTGTTCCCATCTCTGATACTTGAAGAGCAACGGCTGGCCAATTAGAATAGGCTCAAAAGCCAAGTCCACTGCTTCGTTCAAGTCGATCACGCCTTGTTTCACACCGATCGTTCTCGTGGGTACGCTCATACTGAAAAGGCCTTCCTTTTCGAAAAGGACCTCATATTGCTCATTGGGCTGCAGGCGAAAGCTGAACCCTCCACCGGACCCGGTAGTGCGCGTTTCGGTGTAAAAGCTGCTCAGGTTCACCACGCTCACGTTCATCCCTTCGATGTAGCCCAATTTGCCTTTGTGGTGCACGGCACCCCGCAACCAGATGCCTGCATCCGGAACCATATGGATATCGCGCGCCAGGATCTGTTGCTGCTCTATATTCTCCGTACTCAAGTGTTCGTCCCCATCGTAACGGCCTTTCATCTTCGCAACCACACGGTACTCCTTGTTCTTCTGGACAGCAAACGAGTACTTCCCGTTCACATCGGTCTGCTTGCTCTCGATCACATTACCATCCTTGTCCTCCAGCGTCACATCCACCTCGATCAACGGTGAACCGGTTTCTTCATCGATCACTGTTCCGGTAC
>JANNYL010000743.1:0-2476 GCA_031410075.1 Flavobacteriales bacterium | reverse complement strand
CCAGGCTTACGTTCGATCTCAGGAGGTAGACGGCCACACAAAAGGAAAGCATCACCAGGTAAAAGAGCACCACTTTCTTGCGACTTTGTAGCCATTGGCTGAGTGCTCCGCTGAAGAGATCACCGATGCTCAGACCGATATAGCTCCACATCACGCTATCGCCACTGATCACTTCGCCTCGCACGCCCAATGCCTCACCGATGACATGGCTCTTGTTGATCAGCACGCCAACCGTGAACCAGATCGGTAAGCCGATCAATACGGAAGCGATGTACATTTTTGCCCGCTTCGCGTTCTGAAAGAGCATGAAGAAATTGCCCTTGACCACCGAAGTGCTCTCCAACGCTTTTTTGAAAAGGCCGCTTTCGAACGCACCTGCACGCAGTACCAAAAGGACAAGTCCCAAAGCACCGCCCACGATGTAGGCCATTTGCCAGCCTTGCAAGCCAAGACCAAGTGCATCGGACCATGCGGCTCCTTGCCCACCGACCAGCCTGGCTACCACGCCACCGAGTGCGCCGAACGTAACGATCACCATGGTTCCCCAACCACGTTGCGTGCGCTCCATGCTCTCCACCACAAGCGTGATCCCTGCACCCAATTCACCAGCCAAGCCTATACCTGCGAGCACTCGCCAAAAAGCATAGCTCGTCGTATTGTCTACGAACGCATTGGCGATATTGGCGATCGAATACAGAACGATACTACCGAAAAGCACTTGCACGCGACCACGTTTATCACCGAGAATTCCCCAGAGCAAACCACCGATAAGCATGCCGCCCATTTGCCAATTGAAGAGCGAGGTATCATAATGTTCCAGCTCCGCGCCGCTGAGGCCGATAGCCAGCAAGCTCTCCTTTTTCACAACGTTGAAAAGAACGAGGTCGTAGATGTCAACGAAATAGCCGAGCGCTGCAACGATCACTAGAAAAAGCGTGCGGCGGTCTTTGAACGCTTGCTTCATGTTCACGCGAGGATCCCCTTGACGTTGCGATCGATAGTGTCTGAGATCCGTTGCATGGGCACATCGTTCTCATCCCCGCTGAAAGGGTCCTCGATCTCTTCCGCGATCAATTCCAGGCTGGCGAGAACATAGAAAATGAACATCACCACGGGAATGGCCCACCATCCCAGAATGAACGCGAAGCCCATGGGTAGTGTAACGGAGTACAGCACAATGAACTTCTTGATGAAACTCGAGTAAGAATAGGGTATCGGGGTGTTCTTGATCCGCTCACAAGCGCCACACACATCGAGGAATACATTGATGTCGGTGTTCAGGACAATGAGCTGATCTCCGGAGATGATCTGTTCGCGGTGAAGCCTTGCCAAGCGCTGCTGCATGGCGAAGACCACTTGCGTTGGTACGTGTTTGTCGCGGTCGATCAGCGTAAGTTCAGGATGCGGTTCGTCATCCAGTTCCAGACGCGTGCGTTCGCGAAGCAAATGGTCGCGGAGTTCATGTGCGAAGAGGCCTATGAGTTTGGCGAAAAGCAAGCGGTTCTCCTCATCATCGGGCTTCAGGTATGCCGCGATCTTCACAGCGAGGTTGCGGCTACAATTCACTAAGGAACCCCATAGTTTTCGGCCTTCCCACCATCGATCATAGGCCGTATTCGTTCTGAATACCAGCAGCATACTTATCGCGAAGCCCAGCAAGGTGTGCATGATGGTGATGCTCTTCAAGGGGTGCTCCGCAGGCAGCCGTAGCCATCGCATTTCCACCCAGACCACCGCTGCGGTGAGCATACCCATGATCAACATCGGGCCCAGCGCTTTTCGAAAGCTGCCGCTGCGGTGCAGATCCAGCAATGGGCGGATCCATTCGTGTGGGTTGTGTACGATCATGGGTTTCGAGGATGCGAAGAAAGCTGAAGGCTGGCTGTTTGGTGCGCCCCGCACTCGGTTCTTTGCGGGAATACAAAAGGATCAATTGGTCGTGTAACGGATCTGCCGTTGGCGCATTCTCCTCCAGGTGCAAGGATCCAACTCCTGCCCGCGTTCCAATAGCACACATCATGGGCAACTTGAAACGGCTTTCTGTCAGCACAATGATCCTGGCTTTACTTGGTTCTGCGGTCGTGCTTCTGTTCGCATGGCGAGCGCAACCCCAATTGAAGAAAACGGGGAAGCCTTCACCCGAACTTCGCGACGGTGACATTGTCTTCCAGTACAGCGGGAGTGCGCAATGTCCGGCGATCGCTCAGGCTACGCATTCGCCCTACACGCATTGTGGTATTGTCTTCATAGAAAAGGGGGATCCGATCGTGTGGGAAGCGATCGGTCCGGTTCAGAAAACGCCCTATTCCGAATGGGTGGCGCATGGCGAAAAGCACCACGTGGTGGTAAAACGGTTGAAGGATCCATCGCCTCTTTCAGTTGCACACATCGCCGCGATGAAAGCTGAAGGGGAGAAGGAGATGGGGCGCCCTTATGACATTTGGTTCGATATGGACGAAGAGCGGATCTACTGCTC
>JANNYL010000742.1:0-2886 GCA_031410075.1 Flavobacteriales bacterium | reverse complement strand
ACTGATTTCATGAACGTGATAACCCTGCTGCGCAAGCTCGCGACACAGCTTCAGAACGCTTGAATGCTCGACACGACTCGTAATAATTTCTTTACGTCCGGGCAAAGCCGCGAGCGCGGCACGAATAGCAGCCGTATTGCTTTCGGTTCCCCCGCTTGTAAAAATAATTTCTTCTTCGCGCAATGCGCCGATTAATTTAGCAGCATCGCGGCGGGCCTCTCGCATCCCTTTTGCGGGTATGCGCCCTGCTGAATGGAGACTCGAGGGATTGCCATAATGCTCTTTAAGAAAAGGCAGCATCGCATCCAAGACTTCGGGATCCAGCGGAGTGGTCGCCGCATTGTCCAAGTACACTTTCTTCATGGCCCGCAAAGTTGGGCCGATCAGCGATCAAGTGATGCGAAAATCGTAGCAGGCTTGGGAAGATGGCCAGCGCAAGCAGGATCCTGCTCGTACGTTTGCGGTATGCGTAGGGTCAGCCTTTTGACGGTCGCGTTCGTGCTTCTCACGAAACTTGTGGCCCAGACCACGATCAACGGCCCAATGCCCGGCTATAGCGGGTGTTTGGAAGGTATCGTGTGGATGCAATGCCACGAACCTTGCATTGCGCAAATGGAATACTGGAAAACAGGTCGGCCGGATAGCGTGTTAAGCTCGGCAGAAGTTCGCGGGCTCAGGGAAAAAGCCTTCGCCATAGACCTCATCGCCGATCAAGTCTTACCTGGAACAACGTACGAGTACCGCGTTCTGGTGAATGGAGAACGCATTGCCAACCCAGAACCACTCCGGTTCAAGACCCAACCTCTATGGAAATTCCGCGGAGACCCGCCAGAATTCACCTTCGCAACTGGCAGTTGTGCATACATCAATGAGCTGGCATACGACCGTCCAGGCAAGCCATACGGCGGTGTGATGGGCATTTTCAACAGCATTGCCGATCAGAAGCCGGACTTCATGCTCTGGCTGGGAGACAACATCTACTTGCGTGAACCGGATTGGGGCAGTTGGAGCGGGTACATGCATCGCTATACGCACTTGCGATCAACACCGGAAATACAGAAGCTCCTGAGAAGCACGCATCATTACGCTATTTGGGATGATCACGATTTTGGCCCGAACGATGCGGATGGCAGCTTTGTGAACGCTGATATGGCGAGAGAGGCCTTCGATCTGTTCTGGCCGAATCCACCGCGCACGGCACCCGGTGTGGGTGGAACAACCACGTCGTTCACGTATGCCGATGTCGACTTCTTTCTTCTCGACGATCGGACGTTCCGTGTGCCCCCGGAGGTAGTGACAGACAGTGCAACCATGTTGGGCGATGCCCAGATCGATTGGCTCATCAGAGCATTGAAATACAGCGATGCGAGCTTCAAGCTGATCGCGTTGGGTGGCCAATTCCTGAACAGCGCTGCCGTGTATGAGACCTATTCCATGTACCCACTGGAAAGACAGCGGATACTGGACCGGTTGAACGCTGAGGGCATCAAAGGAGTGGTATTTATCACTGGAGATCGCCATCATACGGTGTTGAGCAAACTCAACCTTCCCAATGGCCAGCCCGTGTACGACCTCACTGTATCCCCATTGACGAGTGGTGTGCACGAACCAAAGGAGAGCAATACGTTGGCTGTTGAAGGCACACTTGTGAGCGCCCGCAATTTCGCCACAGTTCGATTCAAAGGCCCCCTGAAACAACGCATCATGTCCATCACGGTTCGGGATGAGAACGGCAAAGAGCTTTGGACCAAAGACATACAGGCACCGTGATCGTGGTTCGCCTTTTTACTTTTGCACGCAAATGAACTTGAACAACGCCATGCTGATCCGCCCTATCCTCATAGGTTCAATGCTGGTCCTTTTCGCTTCCTGCGGGAACGAAGGAGGGACGACCGAGGGAACCACCGCTCGCACTGCGGGGGGAAATACCACGACCTCCCAACCTCCACCAAGGACCAGCGACGATTGGCATAGCACCGATACGCTTTTTGCCATGATGGGCGGCGTGAACGGCAAGGTGGTGGCCGATCTTTTTGTGGGGGATGGGTACTATACGATGAAATTGCTGGAAGCCGGCGCCCGCGTGATCGCAATGGACGATGACCCACGTAACATTGAAGCCATCACGGCCAAGAAGAAGGAAATGAACATCGGTGATGACCGACTTGAGATCCGCACGTGCACACCAGGTTCGCCCAACTTGAACATTGCTGAAGTTGACATTGCTCTTTGCACCCGGCCTTTCATAAGTATCCCGGACCATACGGGCTACTTCACCAAGGTGAAAGCTTCCATTAAGCCACCATGCCAACTGTTCATTGTGGACTTCCTACAGGAGCAAACACCCGTGGGTTCGCCTATGGATCAGCGCATCCCTAGTGAAATGGTCATGGATGCTATGGAGCCGGCAGGATTCACGGACATTGGCTCCTACGGTTTGAAGTTGCCATACCGCTTTGTGATTCAGGCTATGGAATTTGTAGAAGGACCGGATGGGCCCGTGATGCCTCAGGGAACTGTTCAGGTTCCTTGATCGAACAAAATAGAACAAGAAGCCCCGTGCAAAGGATGCACGGGGCTTCTTGTTTCATTGAGTTACCTCGGGCTAAGCACCAAAGGAGTTTTGCATTGCCGTTCAAGAAACTGGTACAGCACATGTGATCCTCTTCTATCTCGGATCCTTTTTCAGATGTTGTTCCCGAACAACTGACCTGCGGTTCCCCCGCCCTCGCTCGAAGACAAGAGGAAATGGGCAATCCATACGATCACAGACCCAACAAAAAGAAAAGGCCGCCTCGAATGAGGCGGCCTTTTCGACATATCTATCTAACAGACTACTGCCAGAAGCTCACTTTGAACTCCACACGACGGTTCTGTGCACGACCT
>JANNYL010000741.1:0-3009 GCA_031410075.1 Flavobacteriales bacterium | reverse complement strand
CGTTGGGGATTGCGTGGCTGGATCGATCCATTCACTAGCGAGCCATATGATGATAGAGAGGAAGAGAACCCAAAAGAGCGACACAAATGAATAAATAACGCGAAACCCCGCCGTGGAGGGCGAGGCTTCGATCAGGCACCGTAGCTCAATGGATAGAGCATACAGCTTCCTACCTGTAAGGTTGAGGGTTCGACCCCCTTCGGTGTCTCTGAAAGGTCTTTGACATACTTGCTTCTAGTTCAACGGATAGAACGCTCACGTTACACCGCCTCTAAAGCGGGAGCCGTCAAAAAGCTGTGAGAGATCCGGGTCCGAATCCCGGTGAAGCAAGTATGTCAAAGACCGATGCAAATATACGTACCCACACCGTCAGTCCTAATCCTCAGCCCAATGACAATCCGTGATCTAAAAAGCCTTGACGAGAATGAGGCACGCACACTCATTGAAAGTGTGATCTGGCCGAATGGCCCAGTGTGTCCACATTGCGGCAACTGTGATCCTGCCCGTATGACGCGGATCAAGGCCAATCCCGCGAAGCGTGTTCGTGCAGGGCTGGTGCAATGTCGCGAATGCCGTAAACAAACGACCGTCACTCGCGGCACACTTATGGAAGGAAGCCACCTCCCGTTAAGATCTTGGATCTGGATCATAGCCTCTCTTTGCAACGGACGTAAAGGGTGCAGTGCGCGGCAACTTTGGCGCGAATTGAATGAAGCCCGCATGACTGGCGATGGTAAAGTCACGTATGGGAATTTCGTCACGATCTGGTATACGTGCATGAGGTGGCGCGAAGCCTTCGGAAGTATGTCAGGGACTGATCTATTAGGCGGTGAGGGTGAGATCGTGGAGGCCGATGTTGCATGGGTCGGTGGAAAGCCTAGATACAAGCGTGCAGGCCATCAGAAGAACACCACAAAGCAACCAGTCCAAGCCCTTGTAGATCGGAGCGGCACGGCTCGTATCAAAGTGCTGACGCATGCGGATGCGTTCACACTGCGAAATCACTTGACGCATAATGTGGATCCGGCTTCGCACCTTATGACGGACGAGGATCGCATGTACAAGTGGGCCGGTAAGTTGTTCTCGCAACATTCAAGCGTCAACCATGCGAAGGGCGAATACGCTCGAAAGGATGACAAGGGGGACTACGTATTTCACAACAACGGCTGCGAAAGTCTATGGAGTTTGGTCCGCAGAAATTGGCACGGGGTACACCATCATTACAGCGTCCTACACATGCCGCGCTATATGAAAGAAAGAGCGGCAATGTGGACCACGCGCAACATGGCCGACGTGGACCGGGTTAAGCTGGCGATCGCGCACAGTGTGGGAAAGCGCCTCTATTACCACGAGCCAAAGAATGCGGATAAGGTTGGTGACAGGAGCCTCGTTCCTAGTGTCAACCCGACCACACCGCCCACCACCTAAACGCAGAAGGCTCAGTGCCGCCGAGCTTGCTAAAAAGCGCGCTGATGCCAAGCGTATCAAGCTTTTTTGGCCCATCACAGACATTGAAAGCGCACGGAAGGAATTGCTTAGGGTATTCTCTGACCGTCCGTTGAGCTTGGCAGCGAAGCGCCGTTTAGAGCGGTATCTTCGGACCCATGATAAAGGCGAAGCAAGCGGGCGAAATCAAGCTAAAGGACGGCGTTACCGTTAAAGAAGCATTGGCGCTATTCCTTACGCAAAAGCCTAAGCCTAAAAAGTCGAAGCGCACCAAGAAGCCCAAGAAATGAAATCGCTTTGAGGGGATCAAATAGCTTGCGGACATGGATAATAACGAGGGAGTGCCCGGCATCCCGTGGCTGGTAAGAGAGGTTTCCGCAGGAATTTCAAAGGTGTGCAAGAGGTTGCATCTATGGCCCCAAAAGAACGGGATGCACATTGTGTCATTCGTAATGAAGGACACCCCCAGCAGGGACCAGGACGGTGCGCACCTTCAGTTAATGCTTGCCGAAATCATGGACGGTCGCGATATGGAAATGATCGTAACGCGAAGGGGCCTTACGGCTGATGTCGTTATCAAAGAGAGGACACAGGATAACCCGGTCGGCTTCACGATCCAAAGCATGCCGATAGATTCGGAAAATGTGGATCACTTCTTATCGCTTTGCCCGGATCCCGCAGGGGCCGTTGTAGGAATGACGGCGGATGAACCGGGGGTTCCCGTGCGTCCTGTATTGCTGATGTCCAGCAGGAAAAGAACCATAGTCCAATTGCTTTGGATCCGCAGCACTGATACAGGACCGTCAGGCGTGGTAATGAACTGACCATTAAAATCGAAGTAGCCGCATTCGCGGATATAGTTTGCGTCCATAGTTCGTAAGTTTGTAATCCTTACGACTAACCCTAGCACCTTTGCGCGTCAACGCATCGGCCTGCAATAAGGGGCGCTCCGTGCGCCGCGCTCGACACCGCGAATGTAGGTAGGGTTCGTATTGCCTTACACCTTCATAAAGCCTGCCTATTGCGTTTCGTCATGGACGCGATAAGTCCCCGGTTTCCTTGTTCGTTGATTTTCAGGGTGTTAAACATTCTTGCTTTGCGAACGGTCTCAGTGCCCGATAATTCCCTAACATTGCGGCCCCAAATGCGGGACGTGTTCCCGTTAAACCGCTGAGCGCCATGGACAAGATCAAGCAACTCGAGAAAGAATGGGCCCCTGTGAAGCAGTACGCTGACTTCAAAGCGGGCGATACCGTGACCATACACTACAAGATCGTGGAGGGCGCCAAAGAGCGTATCCAACAGTTCCAAGGTGTGGTGATCCAGCGCAAAGGCAGTGGCAGCACGGCCACCTTCACCGTTCGTAAGATGAGTGGCGCTATTGGTGTGGAGCGTATTTTCCCTATCGCCTCGCCTTTCATCGACCAGATCGATGTGAACAAGCGTGGTCAAGTGAACCGCGCCCGCATTTTCTACTTGCGCAAGCTGCGCGGCAAGAGTGCCCGCATCCAGGAGAAGCGCCAAGTGGTGGCCGCTGTGGCGAAGTAGTTCGCTTTCCTTTCC
>JANNYL010000740.1:0-2129 GCA_031410075.1 Flavobacteriales bacterium | reverse complement strand
TGCAACGACGGTTGCCCTACAGATCCGAACAAGATCGCTCCCGGTATTTGCGGTTGCGGTACCAGTGACGCGGATGGTGACGGTGACGGCACCCCGAACTGCAATGATGGTTGCCCAACGGATCCAAACAAGATCGCTGCGGGTATCTGCGGTTGCGGCGTAGCTGACACAGATACCGATGGTGACGGAATTGCGAACTGTAATGACAACTGTCCAACGGTGACAGGTCAGATCGGTTCTACGTGTGATGATGTCAATCCGAACACTTCAGGTGATGTATTGAACGCGAGCTGTGTATGTGTTGGTTCTACCATCCCATGCCCAGATGACGGAAATCCATGTACATCAGAAGTGGTGGTGAACGGTATTTGCACACACCCAGCACTGCCCGATGGTGATGGTGACGGAACCTGCGATCTGATCGACGGTTGCCCGAACGATCCGAACAAGATCGCTCCTGGTATTTGCGGTTGCGGTGTCAGTGACGCGGATGGTGATGGTGACGGCACCCCAAACTGCAACGATGGTTGCCCAACTGATCCGAACAAGATCGCTCCTGGTATCTGCGGTTGCGGTGTTGCTGATACGGATACCGACGGCGACGGTGCTGCTGATTGCGTGGATAGCTGCCCGAACCTCACTGGCCAAATTGGTTCACCATGTGATGATGGCAATAACCAAACAACTAATGATGTGATCAACGGGAATTGCGTGTGCATTGGCGGCACAGTTGACTGCAACGACAATAACCCATGCACGTTGGATTCGTTCAACGGAACCATCTGTGTGAACGCACCACTGCCGGACGCCGATGGTGATGGCACATGTGATCTTACCGATGGTTGCGCGAACGATCCGAACAAGATCGCTCCTGGTATCTGCGGTTGCGGCAATGCTGAACCCGGTACTGCATGCAATGACAACAATGCTGGTACTGTTGGTGATGTGATCAACGCGAACTGCGTTTGCGTAGGAACCCCGCTGGGCAATGACTGTTTGGGTGTACCCGGTGGTAGCGCTCTTCCTGGAACGGCCTGCGACGATGGTCTATCTACTACAGGTCAGGACACTTGGAGCCAGAGCTGCGTATGCGTAGGTCTGCCATTTGACTGCCTTGGTGTAGCAGGTGGTACAGCTACGATCGGTTCTGCTTGTAACGATGGTAACGTGTGTACCACGGGTGATGTGTACAACGCCAGCTGCGTGTGCGCTGGTACCGTGGTGGATACGGACGGTGATGGAGTTTGCGATGCGAACGACAACTGTCCAACGGTGACAGGCCAGATCGGAAGTGCTTGTAATGACGGTAATGCCAACACCGGCCCTGACGCGTTGAACGCGAATTGCCAGTGCGTAGGACCTATTATCGGCGGCTGCACGGAGAACCTCACCTTGTCGGTGAAGTTGGATGCGAACCCAACAGAGACCACTTGGACCCTCTTGGATGCTACGGAGACCACAACGATCACATCCGGTGGGTTCACTGCAGGTCAGGCGAACACAACGGTAACTGTTCCGATCTGTGTGCCTGTTGGTTGCTATCACCTGCGTGTGAACGATTCAGGTAACAATGGCATTACCGGCGGTGGCTATGTTCTCAGGGACGCAAGCAGTCGTCGGATCATCGATGCTTCTTTGGGAAGCTTCAGCAGCGTGAGCCAGATCAACACGGGATCGAATCCGAACCGTACGTTCTGCGTACCGATCGGTGCTATCAAGATCCTCAACAACTGGTGCGACCGCACGAACCTTCTGGTTCAAAGCCCGGTGTATTGCAACTCACAGCCGGGTGCCAATGGCTACCAGTTCTGGATCTACGATGCGCACGGTACATACAACCGTCGTGTAACTGTTACCAACCCTACGTTGGTGCCTTCTACGCTGATCACGGATCCAGTACCAACCAACGTGAATTTGAACATCCGTGTTCGTTCGCGGATCGGTACAACATTCAGTGAGTTCGGACCTGCTTGCCGCATCAAATTCGTGCCGAACAGTTCAGGCTCGGGCTTCCGCAGCATGGAATTCTCGGATGAGACAGTTGCGAGCATGACGATCTACCCGAACCCGAACCGCGATGGTCAGTTGACGATCAGCATGGAGGGCTTGGAGATCGCCGATGGAGCGAA
>JANNYL010000739.1:0-1852 GCA_031410075.1 Flavobacteriales bacterium | reverse complement strand
GGCGCTGCTCGCAGCGAACAACATCTGCGCAAGCCTCGATGTGGCTGGTGCAGCCTTCAACGTAACCAACCCCGATGCAGGTACCCTGAGCGGTGGTGCTGATGTGTGCTTGACCGGTGATGCAGTGACCTTGACGGCCACGGCCAACGGTGACAGCAACACGCCTGATGGTTACAGCCTCGCTTACGTGTTGACCTCTGGCACCAACCTGGTGATCGAGCAACTCGGCGGAACCCCAAGCTTCGAAGTGACAGCTGGTGGTCTGTACACCATCCACACCTTCGTGTTCCCAAGCAATCTCGACCTGAGCGTTGTGGTGCCCGGTGTTACAACCGGTGGTGATGTGTTGGCGCTGCTCGCAGCGAACAACATCTGCGCAAGCCTCGATGTTGCTGGTGCAGCCTTCAACGTGGCCAACCCGAACGCGGGTACCCTAACGGCTGTTGCCGATGTGGTGTGCTTCCAAACAGGAACCGTGATCTTGGCCGCAACGCCGAATGGTGATGCTGTTGTGCCTGCGGGTTACTCATTGCTCTACGTGTTGACGGAAGGTGCGGGCCTGGTGATCCAGAACGTGTCGCCAACTCCGAGCTTCCCTGTAGCTGCGATCGGTGACTATACGATCCACACACTTGTGTATCCGAGCGACCTCGACTTGAGCTTTGTGGTGCCTGGTGTGACTACTGGCTTTGATGTGAACTCGCTGCTCGTGCAGGGCGGTGGTGCACTCTGTGCCAGCTTGGACGTGACCGGTGCTGCCATCAGCGCAGTGGAATGCCCGATCTGCGATGCTAACGCTGGAACTCTCTCTGGCGGCAGTGATGTATGCAGCACAGGTTCGCTGACTATCACCGCTACGCCGAACGGAGACAGCAACGTTCCAACGGGTTTCTCCCTGGCTTACGTGCTCACTTCTGGTACTGACCTCGTGATCCAAGCCCTTGGTGGAACACCTTCCTTCACGGTAACCGGTGGTGGTCTTTACACCATCCACACCTTCGTGTTCCCAAGCGACCTCGATCTGAGCGTTGTAGTGCCTGGTGTTACTACAGGTGGTGATGTGCTCGCCCTTCTTGAGGCGAATGACATCTGCGCTTCTCTTGATGTGGCCGGTGCTGCCTTCAACATCAGCAACCCGAACGCAGGAACTTTGAGCGGCGGAACGGATGTGTGCTTGACCAACTCCGGTGCGGTGCTTACTGCCACGGCCAACGGTGATAGCAACACGCCTGCAGGTTATAGCCTCGCTTACGTTCTCACGAGCGGCACCAACCTGGTGATCGAGCAACTCGGTGGAACACCTGAGTTCACGGTTACGAACGCCGGTCTTTATACGATCCACACCTTCGTGTTCCCAAGCAACCTCGACCTGAGCGTTGTGGTGCCTGGTGTTACAACCGGTGGTGATGTGCTGGCGCTGCTCGCAGCGAACAACATCTGCGCTTCGTTGGATGTGGCCGGTGCGCCCTTCACGGTGGAAACCTGCGAGAACGAGTGCACGGCCTTCGCCGGCAACATCGCCTCTGCCGACTTCATCGTGTGCTGGCAGGATGAACAACTTATCGGCATCCCTGCCGGTAACGCTGTAGTACCTGCAGGTTACGAAGTGCTGTACGTGCTCACACGCGGCAACGGCCTGGTGATCCGCCAGGTGAATACGGAGCCGGTGTTCAGTGTAACACAGAACGGTGTTTATCGCATCCATACCCTGGTGTATGACCCGAGCACGCTGGACCTCTCCATCGTACAGTTCGGAACCACTACGGGCTTCGATGTGAACTCACTCCTGATCCAAGGTGGTGGCAGTATCTGCGCTAGCCTCGACGTGAACGGTGCGCCGTTCGTCGCTGTG
>JANNYL010000738.1:0-4055 GCA_031410075.1 Flavobacteriales bacterium | reverse complement strand
TTCGCAGATGATCAGGTTGCCAGCCGCTCCCTCGCTGCCGGTTTCGATCACCTGTTTCACAACACACTCCATCTGCACGGGGCTCTCCTTCACCCGGAAAGGTCTTACGCGTTCCGATGGGATCGCCGTGAATCCTGCTTTCTCGAATTCACTCACACCCACGGGGTATTCGCCACTGGCCAAATTGGCTTGCTGCACCATATCGAACGTAACCACGTTGATCACCACTTCGGGCACGGCGCGAACGTTATGGAGCGAATGCTTGGTGGTGTTGTCGCGGCCACGCCGGGCTGGGGAAAAGATCAGGATCGGCGGGTTGCTCCCGAAGCAATTGAAAAAGCTGAACGGGCTGAGATTGGGTCGGCCTTCAGCATCGATGGTACTTGCGAATGCCACCGGTCGAGGCCCTACGGCACCCAACAAAAGCCCGTGACGTTCAGGAATAGAGAGTTGGCCCAGGTTGAAGGAGATCATGATCGGGAGGGCCGCGAAAGTAGCTGTGGCGAAAGGTTTTTGGCGGTGTAACAGGTCGCGATCCAGCACGGGTTGTTCTCTTCGAGTGCAAAGCTTAACGGGCCGCTATCTTCGCCACCCTTTTCGAGGAATACGGACGTGGCGGAATTGGTAGACGTGCTGGACTTAGGATCCAGTGCCGCAAGGCGTGGGGGTTCGAGTCCCCCCGTCCGTACTCTAAGAGCAAGATCTCGCACCTTGGACAGTGCGGTGATTGCTCCCATTGATAACATTGAGCGGGTTCTGCGGGTGCGAGATCTCTCGCCCCAACTATTTACCACATGAACATCGAACGAGAAGATACCGGCTTGCTTACCGCAACACTGAAATTGAAGATCGAACCAGCGGACTACGATCCCGGAGTGGAGCACGCATTGAAAGCGCAGCGAAAGTCAGCAAGTTGGCCTGGCTTTCGCCCCGGTCAAGTGCCCATGAGCATCGTTAAGAAGCGCATCGGTAAGAGCGTGTTGATGAAGGAAGTGGAGCGGTTGATCGGCGAAAGTCTCAACGGCTATATCCAGCAAAATGGGCTACGTCCATTGGGGCAGCCATTGGCGAACCATGATGTTGTGGATGGGAACAATTGGGATGAACCTGGTGAATTCACGTTCCACTATGAATTGGGTCTTCAGCCGCAGTTCGACGTGGAACTGAACGAAAAACTCGGTGTCGAATACCCGGTTGTGGACATCAGCGAGGAATTGGTGACGAAAGAGATCACCGATATGCAACGTCGCTTCGGCAAGGTCGAAGATGTAACGGTGAGTGAAGAGAACGATATGCTTCTGGGCGACCTTATCGAGCTCGACGAGACGGGTATCATCAAGCCGGGCGGGTTCATGAACCGCACTACGATCAGTCTCGAATACCTGAAGAACGAAGGAGCTCGCAAACTACTTGTGGGTCGTGCGCCGAACGAGGAGATCAACGTTGATCCGCACACCATCAGTGATGGACACGACGATCTGGCGCGAATGCTGAATACGGATCACGAGGGTGTTGATCAGATCCAAGGCAACATGTTGTTCCGCATCGCGGAGATCAAGCGAATGATCGCTGTGCCTGTAGACCAAGTGCTCTTCGATCGTGTATTCGGCCAAGGAGCTGTAGCAGATGAAGCTGCTTTCCGAGAGAAAGTGAAGAATGGGTTGGATAGCAGTTTGCGCCGTGATAGCGACCGGGTGTTCAAACGCCTCGTTATGAAAACCCTGCAGGAAAAAGCGAACATCGATCTGCCGCACACCTTCTTGAAACGATGGATCCAGGCCACCAGCCAGAAACCTGTTACCCCAGAAGAAGTGGAAGCAGGCTTCGATGGATATGTGGCTGGTCTGAAGCGGGAATTGGTGGAACAGCGTGTAATTGAGAAGTACGGCTTGGAAGCGAAAGGCGAAGAGATGGACGCGTTTGCGAAGCGCTATGTTACCGATCAGCTCGGCCAATACGGCATGCCTGCGCCAGAAGGAGCCGAGTTGCAGCAGATGGCCGGGCGTTTGTTGGGTGATCGTGAACAGATCAAACGGATACGCGACACCATCGTGGAGCAGAAGCTCATGGTCCACTTCAAGAACATGCTCTCCCCGAAAGAAGGTCGGCTGAGCTTCGATGAGTTCGTAAACTTGGCGCGTACAGTTTGATCATCACTTTTCAATAGACCAACAACTTCATGATCCCACACGACGAATTCCGTAAGTACGCTGTTAAGCACCGCGGCATCAATAGCATGGTGCTGAACGATTACCAAGCGTCGATGACCCCATACATCATCGAGGAGCGCCAAATGAACGTGACCCAGATGGACGTGTTCAGCCGATTAATGGCCGATCGGATCATCTTTTTGGGTACTGGCATCAATGATCAGGTGGCCAATATCATTCAGGCGCAGTTGCTGTTCTTGGAGAGCATTGACGCAAAAAAGGACATCCAGATCTACATGAACAGCCCGGGTGGTGGTGTATACGCGGGTCTGGGCATCTATGACACCATGCAGTACATCAATCCGGATGTTGCGACGATCTGTACCGGTATGGCCGCGAGCATGGGAGCTGTTCTGTTGTGCGCCGGCGCCAAAGGGAAACGCAGTGCACTGAAGCACAGCCGCGTGATGATCCACCAACCGATGGGTGGTGCCGAAGGTCAGGCCACCGATATGGAGATCACCGTTCGCGAGGTGTTGAAGCTGAAAAAGGAGCTTTATGAGATCATCTCCAATCACAGTGGTCAGACATTCGAGCGCGTTGAGAAGGATGGCGATCGCGATTATTGGATGATCGCGGAGGAGGCCAAAGCGTATGGCATGATAGACGAATTGTTGGTACGCAACACGAAGTAGTGCCGGGGAATTCCTCGTCTTTCGGTGCGAGCAAAATGAAAAATGAAAAGGGCGACATGATTGTCGCCCTTTTTCGTTTCCAACGAACCGGAACTGTGGTCGCTCGTCTCCATTGTCGCCTATAGCCATGGACACCCAACTCCCCCTATTTCAAAGCAATAGGTTGATATCCGACATCCACGATTGGACGACCACCCGATCGTGACCGTATATTTCGGCACCTTGACCGGGAAACCGATCCTAAAGGCCATTTTCAATGGAAAAGAAAGAGATCAAATGTTCCTTTTGCGGACGCGACAAACAGGATACCAACGTCCTGATCGCTGGCATTACCGGTCACATCTGCGACAATTGCATCGGGCAGGCGCAAACCATCATCGCCGAGGAGATGAGCCAACGCGAGAAAGGTGATTCCGAAGGGAACATCATTCTACAACGGCCCAGTGATATCAAGCGGCATTTGGATGAACACATCATCGGACAGGACGATGCGAAAAAGGTATTGAGCGTGGCCGTGTACAACCACTACAAGCGGTTGATGCAAACGACCATGGGTGGCGATGAAGTGGAGATCGAGAAGAGCAATATCATTCTGGTTGGTGAGACGGGTACGGGAAAAACGCTCCTTGCGCGCACGATCGCTCGTATGCTCAATGTGCCTTTTGCCATTGCGGATGCTACTGTGCTCACAGAAGCCGGATACGTGGGTGAGGATGTTGAGAGTATCCTGAGCCGCCTGCTCCAAGCTGCTGATTACGATGTGAGCAAAGCTGAACGCGGCATCGTGTTCATTGACGAGATCGATAAGATCAGCCGAAAGAGTGACACACCCAGCATCACACGTGATGTGAGTGGTGAAGGTGTGCAACAGGCCCTGTTGAAATTGCTGGAGGGCAGCGTAGTGAATGTTCCGCCACAAGGTGGACGCAAGCACCCTGAGCAGAAATTGATCCAGGTGGATACCAAGAAGATCCTCTTCGTCTGTGGAGGAGCGTTCGATGGCATCAACAAGATCATCGCACGCCGGGTGAAAAGCACGGCTGTCGGTTACAGCGCGAGCAAAGAAGCGCGTATCCTCGATGAGAACCTGTTGCAATATGTATCTCCTACCGACCTGCGCAAGTTCGGCCTCATTCCGGAACTCATTGGCCGATTCCCGGTGTTGAGTTATTTGGATCCGTTGGATCGCGACACGTTGCGCCGCATCCTC
>JANNYL010000737.1:0-11328 GCA_031410075.1 Flavobacteriales bacterium | reverse complement strand
GCTGTGGTAGTGGTGTTCACCAAGTTGCTGAGCGTCCCGTTGTTCGGCGCCCATACCAGCGTCCAAGGGGATGCGCCCGTTACTGCAGCGGTCAACTGACTTTGTTCACCCTGACAGAGCTGCACATCATCAGCGGTCACGTCAACACTCTGTAATTGGCCAACTACAATGTTCACGTTCTCGTTGTCCGTGCAGCCAATGTTGCTGGTGGCAGTGACCGTATAGGACGTTGTGCTGGTCGCGGTTGCGATCGGATTGGCACTGGTCGTGTTGTTCAGCGACCCGTTATTGGGCAACCATGTGTACGTTATACCGAGGCCACTGCTTGGTACTGCGTGCAATTGAACTGGCGATCCCGGTGTACAGACCGTGGTGTCGTTGCTGGCGGAAAGGTTGAATGCCGGGGCAACTGTGACGGCCACACTCGCGAGCTGATCACATCCGTTCGCATTCTGGGCGGTAACGACGAATGTGGTAGTTGTACCAGGTGTGGCGGTGGTTGTCGCCGATGATGGACTATTGAGGGAAGCGGCGGGCGTCCACGCGAAAGTAATCCCCGCATTGTCGTATCGGGTGATCAACACATTGTCCAATGCCCACACATCGGTTCCAACGCCCGAATTGGCAAGCTGTGTCCAACGCAATCGGGTGGTAGCGGTTTGCGCGGCGACAGGCAGTGCGATCGAGACACTTGTCCATGCCGGGTATCCAGCTTCGTTCAGGGTGCTCAGCGCGACCCAGTTGGTGCCATCAAGGCTGTATTCCACCAACACATTATCACCTGGTTCTGCGTCATCGCACGGTGCCGTACCCGAGGCGATCAATAGCGAAAAACGGGCATTCACTCCTGTTACAAGGTTCAACGGTCCCGTCGTCGCCCGACGAACTCCGGCGCCATCGAAACGCAATGCGGTTCCACTCACGGCCCCGCACACATTGCTGAGTGCGCCACCTTGAACAGATGCCCACAAGGGAGTGAGGGCGCCCTCGAACCGATCAGCAACGAGAACGCGTTCCGCACGTGCGCTCAAAGAAGTTGTATTGCCGGAACAGATCGCACTATCGCTAGCTGTAGCAACAACGCCCACGAGATCACTGGGCTCAACATTCACGAACACACTATCGGCTACTTGGCCACAACCCACCGGGCTGGTTACTTGAAGCTTGTACCAGGTGTCACTCATTGGATAAGCTACCGGGTTGGGGATCGAAGCATCGCTTAACTGCGCTGACGGCGTCCATGTAAGATCGAACACGTTCGGATCCGGCGGCGGCACAGCGTTCAACTGCACACCACCGTATTGGCAGATATCTCCACTGGGTAAACCGTCGGCTGTAACATCCAGAACCAGCTGAGCAGGAACACCCACCTGCCACTCGTAGTGAACCGGGCAACCACTCAAGGGAAGCTCACCATCGAAGACATAGGTGTCGTTCACCGATGGAGTGAAGGTGAATGATGTGCCAGTTGCGATCACCGTTCCAGGATCGCTAGCGAGCGTCCATTGGGTGTTGATCGCAGGTTCGCTCACACTGAGGGTAACAGGTGCGCTGCTACAGATAACAGCGGGGGGTGGATCCGAAGCGATAGCCACACTGGCGATCCCGAATGCATAGCTCTCCCCCGTACCGGTCCCGCTCTCATAGGCGATGAATCCTCCTGTGGCGGCGAGACTGTGAGTTCCAATAGTAACCGGAACAATAGCTTGTGACCATCCAGCACAACCCACGTAAGCCTGGAACAATGTGGCATTCACCGCGATTCCATCCAACTGGAGCTGGCCGATGTTGGCTGTTTGCATAACAACGCTCACGGAGTGCTGCGTGAGCTGTGGCGACGTAACCGTGCTGAATATCGAAGAAGTGGATCTGCGTTCGTCAGGCACGAGTTCGACCATGGCAGGATCGCCCTTGTTCGCACAATTGAACCCCTCCATGATCTGCGTTACACTGATCGGTTGATTTGCCGTAATGCATACTGGAGTGTTCGTTCCGTTCACCTCGTGGATGCCTCCAGCGTTCAGCAAAATGGGGGCGCCGCCGTTAATGGAAACTTGGGTGCCAGCCTGGTCAGCAAGCACGCGATAAGTATTCTGGGTGGTACTGCCGAATTGGATCGTGTGGAAGTTGGTGCCCCACCGGTCGGTAGAAACCATTTGCTCATAAATGTGATCGCAAGCCGGACACCCCACCGGTACGTTGGCACACATGCTTCCACTGAAAACCGCGAAAGGACGACAAGGACCACTTTGGGCCGTTCCTGTCACAGATGTTCCCGTAACATCGAGCGCAGCCAATGCACCTTGCACCTGATATGTCTCCCCGGTATTCAGACTGATATTGAACGGCACGCCGGCAGGGCGACCGCCACTTGTAAGAACACTTGGGACAATGGTTATCTGCGTACCATCCTGAGTGGCCACTATGAGAAGTTCGCTCTTGTAGAAATCAACAAAGCCAGGTAGCCCACGGTAGGCTTGTGCGCGATATGCTGTTCCTAAGGATTGAACAGGCAGAATACGAGCTGCATCGGTTGTGAAGCTCTGAAAACTTACAGCCGTAACCGTCACATTTCCAGTTGCCTGAATGTGCACACTTTTGTCCGAAACCACTTCACTCCCGATATGTTCAGCATTGTTCGGCACTACCACGCTGGTAACACCGCCTGCTGAAGCCGAAAACGGCACACTCCACCCGTTGAGAGGCATGCTGACGGTACCGGTCACTGCGCTTTGTGCGGAGATCTCCAATCGCAACGTATTGGCTCCATATGCATTCTGAAGAAAGCCCACCCAGAACTCGGTGCCCTGTGTGGCGATCGGAACGGTTTGGCCAATAACGGATCGTGCTCCGCTCAAGAGAGCAAGTGCGGCTATAACGAGCGTCCTGGGTTTCGAGTTTGCCACTGAAGTGCGGTATTGCCCGAAATTGGTTCGGGATCAATGCGGCCCTTCCTACGAGGTATTGTGCTGAAGGTTATCGGCGAACCGGAGAAAGTGGCCGACGAAAGCCTCCGATCAATGGGCCGAGACCTTCCAATCCACCCCGACTTCCCAACCAGCACGCACTTGAACTTCTCCCTGTTGCCGAAATACCCGTTCCGGCTGCCGCTGGTCCTTCAGCGAACCGGTGCTCCAATATCCGTCCCCGTTCAGGTCTTCGATCAGTTTTACGGTGTAAGAACCGGATACAACACCAGGCCTGTCGGAAGCGAAAGGGAATGCCGAGAACCGCTCAGTGAGGAACACTCCGCCCTGAGCATTCAAAACTTGCAGGATGAATGGGCCCGCCATCTCAAAACCGGTGTCTCGTGAAAGCCGGATCTTCAGGTCGCCGGTTTGTATGGCGCTCTTATCTCCTAAAGCAAGACGCAAGGTGTCATTACGCCCACCGTAGATGTCCTCCAAGGCGCCCGGCAAGAGCGTCAGCACCGCGCGTTTGTCGTCGGGAAGGATGGTCGAAACAAGCACCTGCCGCCCCTTGTTCGGATCAATGGTAAGGGCACAGTCGACCAACGAACTATCGATCCGCATTTCAACCCGCTCCCTATTGATCAACCTCACTGGACGCGCAGAAACAAGCACCCGTTGACCATCCACCGCGGAGCTCGCGGCTTTTACGTCGAGGTAGAAGGGCATTTTGCGCTGAACGCGATAGGTGAGCGTATCGAGGGTGCCACTGCTATCACTTACTACGAAACGCTGGTCGGCGAGCAAGGTTGTGTCACTAGGCCAGAACAGGACAGTGTCGCGGGTCCCATTCCATTCCGAGGCCCATGAAAGCGACCCGCCAACGCGGTCCAGTTGGCGCAACTGTATCGTGTCGGAGGATCTGGCCAGCACCAACCGCCAACCTCGATCGGGCTGCACCACGGCTTCGATCACTTGTTGCACCGGTGCTTCACCAAGGAACATCCGCAATTCATGGAAAGCGCTATCGCCGGAGATCACCCGATCGTCCAAAAAAGCCACACGCTCATTCGGAAGGTCACATCGGAAATTCGCGTTCTGATCTTTCAGTGCATGTAACTGATAGCTCCCGGAACGAAGGTTACGCAGAGTGAACCGACCATCCTTATCAGTGCGCGTGAAATACCCGGGGCGGCCAGCGGTGAAGCCTGTACTATCCGTATCGGAATGCAGAACCACAAGTACCCCGTCTTCCGGTTTTGTGTTGAATGCATCAACTACCACTCCTGATATGAGAAGACTATCGAGAACGTCTCCCGTTGAAACAACATAGCTCAACCCTGCCGCTGCATTGCCCTCTGTAAGGTCAACGACCGTTTCCCCAATATTGAAGGTGTACGTTGTATTGGGGATCAGTGGCGCCTTCAATTGAAGGACCACATCCGTACCTCCGACCACCTGCACCTCTGGTTGTTTGTCCAAGGGTGGTGAGATGAGCAAACGCTCCCGGAGGCGATCGAGCTTCACGCGCTCATTGAAGTGCAGCACGATCCGATCAGCGGCGAACCGCAATGAGCCGTTCGCTGGTTCAGCGCTCAAGAGCGTCGGCGGCAACACATCTTTTTCGCCCCCCAACGGCTCGCGGATCTGCGCACAAGCTGTCAGTAGAAAGAGCAGGAACGGTGTGCCACACTTCATTCGAACAAGGGCTCCAGCAGTGCACATAAACGATCCAGCGCGATGGCATCAACTTCACCGAAATCATTCAATTCAATACTGTCAATATCGAGGACCGCTGCTATGCGCCCATTGCTGTCGCGAATAGGCACCACGATCTCGCTCTTGCTCAATGCACTGCAAGCAATATGCCCAGGAAACTCCTCGACATTCGCCACCACCAAAACTTTTTCCTCTGCCCAAGCCGAGCCACAAACACCCTTCCCGTGGCCAATACGACTGCACGCCACCGGGCCCTGAAAAGGACCCAGAACAAGTTCAGCTCCCAGCACGCGATAAAACCCGACCCAGTGCCATCCGAATGTTGTATGAAGCGCAGCGCTCATGTTCGCCATTGCGGCAACAAGATCCCTTTCCTCTCTCAACAACTCCCGTATTTGCGGTGCGAGCGCGCTGTACAATTCCGTGCGGTCCGAAGTGGTTGGTAGTGTGATCTGTTCCATGGTATGGTGAAGTACGAGGGCTCTTCGATCCCTGTGTCTGCCCGAAAGAACCGTGCCTCGATGAAGGGGTCGCGAAAGTATCTCTGGCTTTGACCGGTCCACAACAACCGGATCTCGGATACTACCAGCCACATGTCACGAATATTCACGCATAAGCACACGCGAACACGCTGATCCGCAGGTCCGGAATGCCGGACAAGGCAAGAACACACGCCTCGATGGTGGCCCCTGTGGTGATCACGTCATCCACGATAAGTACATGCTTCCCTCGCAATACTTCGGGGTCCGCCACATGAAAGGCTTCCTTCACGTTCATCCAGCGGTCCACGCGACTGCGCTTGGTTTGGGTTGTAGTGCGAACAACGCGCATGAGTTCTGTACCCAGCGTCTTCAACGGCCATTCGCTGCACATGCCATCCACAAGAACCTGGGCCTGGTTGTAACCACGCTGCGTGAGTTTGCGAGGGTGCAGGGGAACGGCAAGGGCAACATCCACATCGGCAAAACGACGACAGGCCATGGCTTCCTTTCCCATGCGGCGGCCGAGTTCCAATCCCACATCGCTATCGCCCTTGTACTTGAGCCTATGCAACATGTGCTGCACGCGACCTTCCGGGGTGAACTTCAGGAATGCGCTGGCGGCATGTAGTTGAATTTTGCCCCGGAAAAGCTGCTCGACCGCATTACGATCATCATCATGGAAGCGCGTGCGCGGCAATTCCTCGGAGCAGCGCAAACAAATGCTGTTCTCCCATCGCATCAAGCCCCCATCGCATCCGGCGCATCGATGTGGTATAAATAGGCCCAAAAGTTCAAGCCAACCATTGTTCCGACGCTCTTTCAAGGGTTCACTACTTTGTTGAAAACGACAATTCGGACAAAACACCGCTGCCTAGGCCCAAGATAACTTCGCCGCGTTGCCCCCGTATGGGTGGCAGAAATATTCCCATGGACCAACCGACACCTGCCCCGAAGAACCGATCGAACGCCCTGCTATTGTTGCTGGTGGTACTTCTACTGATCAGCAACGTGGTGCTTTTATACATGTGGTCACAAAAGGGTGATCAGGCCACAGCAGCCCAACAACAAGTGTTGGCGGTAACTGACGAGAAGGAGAACGTGACGAAGTTGCTCGAGGACATGCTCTCGCAATACGACACATTGAGCACCGATAACGAGAAGCTGAAGACGGAAATGTCCGCACAACAGCAGCAGATCGAGAGCTTGATGGAGAAGGTGAAGAACGGCAACTACAGTTTGTCCAAGGCGAAGAAAGAAGCGGAGACGCTTCGCCGCATCATGCAGAACTACGTGGTCACCATCGATTCATTGAACCAAGTGAACCAAGCTCTCACGGCAGAAAACCTTACGACGAAACAAGAGCTCGGAGAAGTGAAAGGACAGAAGGCCGCACTCGAAACCCAAGGGGCGGAAAAGGATGCCGTGATAGCGCGTGGGTCCGTTCTGCGAAGCACGGTTATGACCGCCAATGGCATCTTCGAGCGCAGCAGCGGAAAGCAGATCGACACCGAACGCGCGAACAAGGCAACGCAAGTGAAATGCTGCTTCACCTTGGGCGAAAACCTGACAGCTAAATCGGGTAATAAAACGCTGTATGTCCGGGTGATCAGTCCTGATGGATCAGTATTGCCTGCGGAGGAGACCAACAACCGTTTCCAATTCAACGGCGTGGAGGGAGAATTCAGCGCCAAGCGCGATGCGGACTACCAGAACAAGCCTTTGGACATGTGCATCTACTGGAAAGCCACGGGCAAAATGACCAGCGGCCAGTACATCGTGGAAGTATACGAGAGCGGAGGCCAAGTGGGCACCACCTCGTTCAACTTGAAGTAGAGGCTCGACCGCATAACGGGAGTGACGCAAAGGGCGCCGAGCGTTCTACAGCGCCCATCACTCGCTATCAGAAGTACGCGCGCACCTGTGCTCCGCCAACATGTACGGTTGGTGTGCCTTCGCTTTGACGGCCGTTATAGGTCAGGTCCACCTGCAGGTTGTTGCTCAAGCGGCGTTGAATGGTAAGTGTCCAGGTTGCGTTTGTGCCGGGCTTCAGGCCATTGAGCATTTCATTTCCGAGCGACGAATTGGTCGCCCCCACATACGCGATATCCACCAGGTTCCCGTTCAATTGCAACGAACCCTTCCCGGCGGTGTTCCATCGCATCTCCAACCCAATGTCCTTGATAGTTGCCGCTTCGCCCCCGAATTCAGCGCGGTTCTTCTTCTCGGTGTATTTGAATTGTGAGGCGATGCGCAAGCTTGTGTTCGGCTGCCAAGTGAGTTTGGGCCGCGTGGCGCGCTGCTCGATCGCAAAGGTGCGTCCGGCCAGTAGGTCACTAAAACTTGTGCTACGTCCGGTTTCACCTTCCACCTCCAAGGTCCACTTGGGTGATGTGTTCCAGCGCAAGTGAACAATATCCGCATCGCGTGATCGTGTTTCGAAACCATTCAAGAGCAAACTGCGACCACGGTCGCTCTGGCGGCTGTGATCGATACTCCAAGTACGACTGCTACGGTCGAAATAAATAGTGTTCCGGAGCGACGCGCTGAACGCGGTAAGCAATGTGTCGGTGGGATCCAGCTGAAATGGATCAAGCGCATTCTCGACCCGGTCACTGCTGGTCTTTCGATCCGTTCGGTAACTGGCCGCGTCGCTCAACTTTCCCACAAACCCTTTGAATCCTTTCGCATTCGACCAGATCGCCCCTGGTCGAATATCCAGGGCGGTACTCAGTTGATTGCTGAACACCCGCACATATTGATTGGTCTGGGTGTACGCACGGATATAATCAGCCTCGTAGCCGAAGTTGGCGGTCTCGAACTCATTGAGCTCTTTCAATCCGTTCGCATTGTAATCGATCCACACATACGTGCCTTGGCCAGCCGGCACTTGCACGTACAGGAACTCGCGACGCTGCTCCAGCCCGCTTCCTAATTCATAGAACACATTCCAATGCAATGCACCCTTGAGCGCAGTGAGGTCGTGCTCAACCCGCCCGAGCCACGTGTCCTCTGGCTGCTGTGCGGTGAGCGTGCTGTCGATGATCCGCAGGCTGCGATAGGTGAATGTCACGCCGAGTTTTCGGCGTGGATCATTGCGCAGGTTGAAAGAGCCTGAATAAGAGGTTGCTTCTGTACTCGGCGATAAAAAGCCACCACGCAGCGCTTGCTCGTAACGCTGTCCGCCACCAAGTCTGAACCCAGTGCGAGCCGTATCGCTGCTCTGAACAAATGCTTCCCAGTCGAAGAATTGATAACTGCCCGCAATGAGCGCACCGCTGGTATCGCTACGAAATCGATTACGCTCCTGCTCGTCCCTCAGGCCGATCGTAATGTGCTTGAAGCGCTTCGCGATCCGGGCCTTGTGCCTCAAAAAGTCGCTTACGGTAGAGTTAGCAGAAGTGCTCAGCACACTTCCGTCAACGGCAATATCATAGGTGCCCAAGCGCAGGTCGGCCACGATCTGCTGCCGATAGCCACTGAACCGTTGTTGGATCTGAAAGGTCGACGCGATCAACTTCGCATTTCCCCGTTTGCCCGCAAGCAATCCAAGGCTCACGCTGGCCAACAATTGATCACGATCTTGCGGAACAAGTAGTGCGTTCCAATTACGCTCGAACTCCACGGGGCGAAATCGCTCCACCGCCTTGAAGGTGCGCGCAAGCCATTCATTGTCACTGCCCATCGTCAGCTTCAAGGAGGTATCGGCGGTGCTGAGCGGGAAGAAATGCTCGGCACCTGCACGAACGGCCACACCTTGATTATCGCCATCATCAATGGAGCTGAAGGTGTTTTTGTCGTCATTGCTCCAGGCTAGCTGCGCCCACGCGCGGGTTCGCTCGCCAAAGCGATGTGCCACTCCAAGCTCCGCGATCTGTTGCGAACGGGGAGGCACCAGAACCCGCACAGGAGCGTGATCACCGCGTCGTACAATATTTCCCGAAATGGTATCCGGCCCGACCCATTTGAAAACACGTCCGTTCGGCGTGAATTGTTCCTGCACATAATCACCATTACCTACACCCACTGAACTGAAAGACACGCGATACAGCGCGGATTCCGCATTCGTACGGTAGATGTATACGGGGCTGTAGCCGAGGGAATCGCGCCGTGCGTACAACACTTCATCGGTATTGTAACCGGTGCTATCAACGCCTGGTGTGGTGGCTGCCAAGGGGTCATCACCGGCTTCGGAAAGCGCTCGTTTATCCTCATCCGAAAGCGACTGTTGCAACGATTGGTTCTTGCTGTCCTGTTCAGTGTACAGGTCGGCGTGTAGCTCAGTTCTGCCTACGAGCCACTCGCTGGAAAGTCGCACCAGCGAACGCGCGTAGTTCTTATCACTGAACTGGAATTCGACCACGATCCGGCGATCCTTGGTAATCGCCCTTTTCGGCGTGAAGCTGAGTTCAGCCGTGTTGTAGTCGATCACATAATCGTTCTCTTGCCCGCGTGAAAGCAATTGCCCGTCGATATAAACGCGCTCGGTTCCGCTGAGCACAATGATGAACAAGCCCCCATCCTGCGCCGTAAGGCGATACGGGCCTTGAACACCCTCTATCCCCTGGATCACATTCCGGGAAAACTTACCCTTGCTGATAGCCGCACTCACCGCCACACTTCCGGGTGAGATAGTGCGACCGAGTGAGTCCGTGCGGATCTTCCCCAAACGGGTTTGGTAGCCGATCCCTTTGGTCTTTTTCAGGTAGGTCAAAAAGTGGCTCTTGGGCCGCTCCAGCACAAAGTCACCAGCGATCAGCTCTTGGCGATCATCGAACAACTTGATGAAAACGCGATCGAAATCCTGCAATTCGGCCGTGTTCCCCCCTGCCTGAATGGGAATATTGTTGTCGTTCACGGAAGCTAACACGCTGATCCGCTCTGTAAGTCGCCCGCTCAGCTCCAAGTTCAGAGCACTGTTCACGCTAAGGTCCTGGTTGTTCCCGAAAAGAATGCCTCGAGAAATGCTCCCGCTTTTATTGAGGCCACTGATGCCGAGGGGGTCCTGCTCTTCCTTTCCGGGAACGTACTTGAACGGATCCTTCCGATCCGGGGTGGCATTCAACAAGCGATCGCGGTCCTTATGCCGAAATGGGCCCGCCAGGAGCAAGGGCAACCGTCGATAGCGAGCGATCAGCGTATCACTAGAAGCACCTGGTTTGCGCACTATCAGGCCTTGCCATGGGTCAACGCTGTAGAGTGCCGTATCGATCGCCACAGAGTCATTCCACAAGGAAAGCGAACCGGGCACAATGCTCACCGAATCAATGCGCACGGTATCGCGATCGAGCACAACAATGACCCTGCGGAAATTGCTCTCCCCTTGAGCCATGGCCAGAAAAGGGCACAGAACAGCCACCAACAATGCAGCAAGCTGGCATCGAGGACCATGTGAATGATCGCAACGGTCGTAGATCACGGGGTGTGCACTGTGGGCGGGGGCTGGAAATTATCGCGTATCGCTCCTGAGAGGTCGTGAGTCCATCAAGAAACGCATGTTGGTAACGCTATTCTTGGCTGCTCGTTGCCCTAGTGGCACAGGATACTTTTGATCCGAACCCTGATGCGCGCCGGTTTTCCACTTATTCTGTTGACGGCGCTTTTCCTATCGTGCGGCAACGCGCCGGAAAAGCACTCGGCAAGCAACTCGCGATACGGCGGGGTGTTCAACCTGAACGAGACTGAAGCGCTCAGGAGCATTTTCCCGCTAACGCTTACTCAGGCCTCCTCCTTCCGGATCATGTCCCAGGTGTACCAAGGGCTGGTCGCGTTCGACTCGAACGAGCCCGCTGCCGTTTGGGCGTGGGCGCGCCGCTGGCTTCGCCGCATCCCGCCGCAGAAGGACCTCGATCACCTCTCCAAAATCCTGAAGAGCTGGGAGCCGCAGGAGTTCGAGGCCCTAGGCGGAATCCAGCCGGACGGAACATGGGTTGAGGTTGAGCCGCCTACGCGCCGCCGGCGGCCGCGGGCATGACCTTCTCCGAATCGGGCCCCGTGCCCGCTCAGGGGCAGATCGCCCAGCAGATGTTCTGGTACACCGCATTCACCGCCGACATGGTGAACGAGGCCGCGGCGGCGGTGCTGAACGAGGACGGCACGCCGCGCTGGCGCATGGCCCCTTCGCCTCACGGCGCCTATTGGACCGAGGGGACCAAGATCGGCTACCAGGACGTGGGTTCCTGGACACTGTTGGAATCGACCCCTGTGGACCGCGCGCAGGC
>JANNYL010000736.1:0-1752 GCA_031410075.1 Flavobacteriales bacterium | reverse complement strand
CATGACCGGAACGATCATGCCAAGGCTCTACGAATGGATGGCCTCGCGTGAGATCCTCATGTGCCCTTACTTCGAAATGGAAGTGGAAACGCCGGAGGAAGGACTCGTGGGATTCTACGACAGCCCGCGTTACAGCACCGGGTACAACGCGCTCTTCGACCGTATTGGCATTCTTTCGGAAAGCCACATGCTAAAGCCATACGCCGATCGCGTGAACGCGACATTCCAGCTAATGCTGGCGACACTCGCATCGATGAACGAGCACCCGGACGAATTGCGAAAGGCGCGCTACGCTGCGAAGAGAAACACGGCATCCATGGCGGAAATTGGATTGAACTGGAGGCTCGATACCACAGTTGTTGAGCAATTGCCATGGAAGGGCTGGGCAGCCGAATACAAGCCCAGTGAGGTAAGCGGCCTGCCACGACTCTACTATGACCATGCGAAGCCGACGGACATTTCGATACCGTGGAAGGAAACCTATCGCCCCTCAGTGATACGCGAGAAGCCATCAGGATATCTCATACCTCGAGCTTGGTCCGATGTCGGAGAACGACTGCAAGAGCAAGGGGTGAAAGTGGAACGATTGGAGCGCGAGCGGAACTTCAATGTGGAACAGGACAGCATAGGACCTTTCGAGTCTGGCGATCATCCATACGAAGGGCATTACCACCACGGGCAGGTCCAATGTTCTTCACGCCGCATGAGGCATAACGCCATGCCCGGTGACCTGCTGATCCGGACCGGACAGGTCACCGATCGATTGATCATGGAAACACTGGAACCTCAAGGGGAGGACAGCTACTTCGCGTGGGGCTTTTTCGACAGCGCCATTCAACAGAAGGAATGGTTCACGGATTATGCCTTCGAGGAGAAAGCCGCAGAAATGTTACGGAAGGATCCCGCATTGAAGGCCGCGCTTGATGCAGAACGCGCCAAGGATCCAGAATTCGCGAAGAACGCATGGGCGCAGTTGTACTTCGTGTTCCAACGCACACCTTACTTAGAATCCTCTTACCGCAAGTATCCTGTATTAAGGGTCATAGGCGAATAGTCCATCGCCGCGACCTTCGTACCCGCATTTTCGAACCGCAATGGCCCGAACGAACCTGAGGACTTTCATGACTCGCGCCCAACGGGCCGAAGACCCGGGTATTGGTACCAATTTCGAGCGCCCGTTGGATCGGGTGATGGCGCGCGATGGAAAATTCCTCGTGGATCGAATTGGTCAGATCAGTGGCTTTCGCGAAGGGTTTGTGGCGCTGGCCACCATGCCGCTATGGCGATTGGTGCTCACATTCGTGGTGGGCTACCTCACGATGAACCTGATCTTCGGTTCGCTTTACATGCTGATCGGTATGGAGCAGTTAGGTAATGCCGATATGACCTCGTTGTCGTCCCGTTGGATGAGTGCCATGGGCATGAGTGTTCAAACGTTGACCACGGTGGGCTATGGGTCACTGTTCCCGAACAGTCCGGCCACGTGGGCCCTGGCCGCGGTGGAAGGCGTTTTCGGCATCCTCGGCTTCTCGCTCATCAGTGCGGTGATCTACGCGCGCTTTGCCAGGCCCACTACCCGGATGGCATACAGCGACAAGGCCATTATCGCACCGTTCAATGAGGGATGGAGCCTGCAATTGCGACTGGCCAATCGTCGCACCACATTGCTGATGGAGATGGAAGCGCGCATGATGCTGGTGATGGCCGACGTGGTAGATCAGGGTGAACGGTTGAACTATTTCAACCTCAAAC
>JANNYL010000735.1:0-1138 GCA_031410075.1 Flavobacteriales bacterium | reverse complement strand
GACCATATTCGGTTCAAAGGGCGCACATCCTTGGAAGATATTCATTGCACCGAAGCCTTCACCCACCCCATCACCATCCGTGTCGTACACCCAATAGGGAACGCTGCCCGGGAATGCACCAAATTGATAGGTGTCTCCTTGCCCGTTCGGACCTCCATCAATAACGCCAGTGCAATTGTTGTCGATCCCATCGCAGATCTCGAACACACCGGGATGAACATCGGCGGCGTTGTCATTGCAATCACCCGCCGTAGCGATGTAGCCGACCGGTTGTGTGCAGGTCATGAGCGGTGCGGAGGTGTCGCCGAAACCATCGCCGTCCACATCAGGGTACCAGGCTGTCGCACCAGTGGTCGCATTGTCCACGATCCCATCGCAGTCGTCATCAATGCCGTTGCATACTTCTGTAGCGGGTAGCACCTGGCCCACGCAAGGACCCCAGAGGCTCAAGGCAGTGCATGTGCGTGAGCCTTGCACGCAGGCACCGATCTCGCTACCACATGCTTCCAATTGGCCGGGCGTGCATGTCGCACAGCCTTCGTCCACTTGGCCATCGCAGTCGTTGTCTTGAAGATCGCAACTGGTCTCGGTGGGTTCGAAGACCGCTGATCCGGCGGTGTAGTTGGACAAGGAACACGTGAGCCAAACCCCGCCCACGCACTGGTCGCTGGTCTTCTGCGCACCTCCGCATACGCCCACCTGATTCTCGCATAGCACCAGAACGAGGCCCGGGTCCGCCGCATCGAGCAGTCCATCGCAGTCGTCATCAATGCCGTTGCATACTTCCGTGGCGGGCAGCACCTCGCCCACACAAGGCCCCCAGGTGCTCAAAGCTGTACATGTACGTGAGCCTTGCACGCAGGCGCCGATGTCGCTACCACAGGCTTCCACTTGGCCGGGGGTGCATGTGGTACAGCCTTCATCCACCGTGCCATTGCAGTCGTTGTCCTTGCCATCACAGAGCTCGGGAGCGCCAGGGAAAACCGTCGCGTCGTTGTTGTCGCAATCGATCTGTGTTGTGGCTATGACCATATTCGGTTCAAAGGGCGCACATCCTTGGAAGATATTCATTGCACCGAAGCCTTCACCCACCCCATCACCATCCGTGTCGTACACCCAATAGGGAACGCTGCCCGGG
>JANNYL010000734.1:0-3819 GCA_031410075.1 Flavobacteriales bacterium | reverse complement strand
TCTCCACTACCACGTTCTTCTTCTTCTTCTTCGTTGCGGCAGCGCCGCCTTTACCTTCTGCTTGTTTTGCCATAGGGTCTATCGAGTTAGGACGATGCGAGCACCGCCCCTACGTTACTTCGTTACCTTCTTTTTGTTGGCTACCGTTTTCCGTTTGCCCTTGCGAGTACGGCTATTGGTGCGTGTACGCTGACCACGCACCGGAAGGCCGTTGCGATGGCGGTTGCCACGGTAGCTGTTGATGTCCACCAGGCGCTTGATGCTCAGTTGTACTTCACTGCGAAGTGCTCCTTCCACCTTGATGTTCTCATTGATCACCGTGCGGATCTTGCCCTGGTCCTCATCGGTCCATTCGTCCACTTTCGTATCGGGATCAACACCCGCCTTCTCCAGGATGGAGAGTGCTGTGCTGCGGCCGATGCCGTAGATGTAGGTGAGGCCAATGCAACCGCGCTTGGTCTTGGGTAGGTCGATACCTGCTATACGTGCCATGCTCGTTCGTTTTTCAGCCTTGACGCTGTTTGAACTTGGGGTTCTTCTTGTTGATAATGTACAGGCGTCCCTTGCGGCGGACCAGCTTACAGTCTACCGAACGCTTTTTGATCGAGGCCCTGATCTTCATGGGTCGTATTTTTCTCTTTTCTTCAGGTCTTGTATCGGAACGAAATGCGGCCCTTGCTCAGATCGTAAGGACTCATTTCAATTTTCACTTTGTCTCCAGGTAGGATGCGGATGTAGTGCATTCTCATTTTGCCACTGATGTGTGCCACGATGATGTGCCCGTTCTCCAACTCCACACGGAACATTGCATTGCTCAACGCCTCTTTGATGACGCCGTCCTGCTCGATGTTCCCTGTTTTGCTCATTCCTTCCTCTTCCTTTTTTGTGTTCTACGTTACTCTATCCTTTCTACGATGGCCTGATCAATATCAGAACACCAACAATTCTCCTTTCTTCTTCAGCACATCCTCGATGTAACTGAACGTTGATAAGACTTCGGCTTTGCCTTGGCGAACTGCGATAGTGTGTTCAAAATGCGCGCTTGGTTTTCCGTCACGTGTGGTCACTGTCCACCCGTCATCGAGCTGGCGAACCTCTTTGCTCCCCATGTTGATCATGGGTTCGATCGCCAGCGCCATGCCTTCCAGCAGCTTAGCCCCGTGGCCGCGCTTTCCGAAGTTGGGCACCTCCGGTCCTTCGTGAAGCTTTCGCCCCACCCCGTGACCGGTCAACTCTCGCACCACACCGTAACCGTTGGTCTCCGCATGATGTTGCACAGCATAACCGATATCACCGGTCCTGTTCCCCACCACCGCTTGCTCAATTCCAAGCGCCAAGCATTCTTGCGTAACGCGCAACAGTTTTTTCACCTCTTCTTTCACCTCCCCGAGGCAAAATGTGTAGGCACTGTCACCGTAAAACCCGTTCATCAGAACACCACAATCCACGCTTGCGATATCACCTTCACGCAGTTCGCGACTACCTGGTAGCCCATGTACGACCGCATCGTTCACGCTGATCAGCAATGTGCTCGGGCAATCATACAATCCTTTGAATCCAGGCAATGCACCGTGATCCCGTATGAACTGCTCCGCGATCGTGTCCAATTCGAAGGTGGTTACCCCCGGACGAATATGCTTCGCCACTTCAGCCAATGTCTTACCAACAAGCAAAGAACTCTCTCTCACCAACCCTATCTCCACATCGCTAAGGATGCTCACGGACTTTCCCATGAGACTACCCTGTAGCCATGCTGTAGGCAGCACTCTGCCTTCCCTTGATGCGGCCCGTTTTCATGAGCCCATCGTAATGTCGCATCAACAAATGACTTTCGACCTGTTGAAGTGTGTCCAACAACACACCCACCATGATCAACAATGAAGTGCCTCCGAAGAATTGCGCGTACCCCTGCTTGATGCCCGCCATGATGGCGAAAGCAGGAAGGATAGCCACAATACCCAAGAAGATGGCCCCTGGCAACGTTATCCGACTGAGCAGATCATCGATATGGCTCGCGGTGGCTTTGCCTGGCTTAACGCCTGGAATGAAACCACCATTGCGCTTCATGTCATCCGCCAATTGGTTCGGATTCACCGTGATCGCCGTGTAGAAGTACGTGAACGCTACTACCAGCAGGAACAACGTGATGTTGTACGCAAAACTCTCATATCTGCTGAAGTTCGTCATCCACTGTGGTGGATTCTCAAAAGCAGAACTCAGATACAGTGGAACCAACACGATGGCCTGAGCGAAGATGATCGGCATTACACCGGCCGCGTTCACTTTCAACGGCACGTAATTGCGCACGCCACCATATTGTTTGTTGCCTTGCACACGCTTGGCGAATTGTACAGGGATCCGTCGAGTGCCTTGCACCAACAGGATGTTACCGGCAATGATCAGCAGCCAGATCACGACTTCCACCAGGATCACAACCAAGCCACCGCCACCGGTGCCCATGCGGCTCACAAATTCCTGCAGGAACGATTCTGGCAAACGTGCGAGAATACCGATCATGATGATCAACGATGTACCGTTACCAAGGCCGCGCTCCGTAATGCGCTCACCTATCCACATAACGAACAATGTGCTGCACGTGAGAATGATCACGCTGACAGGCATCCAAAGCGCGTCATTCACAGGACGGGCGTTGGCATCCACGTAGGTGAGGATATAACCCGGCGCTTGGAAAAGAGCGATGATGATCGTGATGTAACGCGTCCACTGGTTCATGCGACGGCGACCACTTTCTTCACGTTGCATTTTCTGCACAGCGGGAATAGCGATGCCGGCAAGCTGCATGATGATGCTTGCGCTTATGTATGGCATCACCCCCAATGCGAAAATGCTCGCACGGGTGAAGGCACCACCGGTGAAAATGCTCAACAGGTCCACCAAGCCACTACCACCGGAACTCGCACTGCCCAAGGCAGCACTGTTCACACCTGGCAGTACGATGAAACTGCCGATGCGATACACCAGCAGCAAGCCGAGCGTAATGAGGATGCGCTTGCGCAGTTCCTCAATGCGCCAGATGTTCTTGATCGTATCGATGAAGCTCTTCATGATCAGCGATTCACAACTTCCACTTTACCTCCCTTCGCTTCGATGGATGCTTTTGCGGTTTCACTGAAGGCGTTCGCTTTCACTTCGAGCGCACCTTTCAGGACACCACGACCCAGGATCTTCACAAGGTCGTTCTTGGCGATCAACCCGTTCACCCGCATCGCTTCGATGTCGATCACGGTGAGCTTCTTCTTGTCGGCCAACGCCTGAAGAGCATCCAGATTGATTCCCTTGTACTCCACACGGGTAGGGTTCGTGAAACCGAACTTCGGCACGCGACGAACCAACGGTGTTTGACCTCCTTCGAAGCCACGACGACGGTTGTAACCCGTGTCGGCTTTCTGACCCTTATGGCCTTTGCCGGCGGTACCGCCTTTGCCGCTACCCTGGCCACGGCCAAGTCGCTTGTTGGTTTTGGTCGCCCCTTTTGCGGGCTTGAGTTGACTGAGGTCCATTTCGTTTTCTGTTGCAGACGGATGCAGGCATCCACCTTACGTTGTCTATCAGGCTTCCTTCACACTTATGAGGTGAGCCACCTTGGCCACCATACCACGCACCTGAGGGGTGCCTTCCAATTCGTTGCTCTTGCCGATGCGGCCCAAACCCAATGCCTTCAGCGTGTCCTTTTGACGCTTGGGACACTTGATGAAGCTCCGGGTCTGTATGATGATGATCTTGCTCATTGAGTTTCGTCGCGAGGTATCGTGACGTTCGTTATCCGTTGAACACTTTGCTGAGTTCCACTCCGCGCTG
>JANNYL010000733.1:0-2501 GCA_031410075.1 Flavobacteriales bacterium | reverse complement strand
GTGCTGTTCAGGGCTGAACTATTGCGATACCAAGAACCGACATTGGGCGTTCGCGCCAGTTCCATGCGCGTACCTGACACGTAAACGAAGTCCACCTGAAGCCCAACGTACGCCTTGTAAATGTTGCCGGTATGCAGGGTCCAACCCGTTACGAGCTTCGCACCACTGACGATAGGTGCCGCTCCCGTGCCATACGCTCCATACGTTACCGGTTGGGATGCCGTGCCCGAGACACCCCAGATGATCTCGCCACGATAGGTCCCTCCACGTTCAAAAAGCACTTGATCACCAGGTACGATCGAGTAAGTACTCTGGTTTACCCGGTCGATGGTCTTCCATGGGGTACTTTGCGAAGTGCCGTTGTTCGAGTCACTGCCGTTGGCCGAAACATAGTAGATGACGGCATGCCCACGAAGCGCCATAGCGGTTGTGGCGACTACGATAAGGGTGCGGGGAGAAATGCGCATGTCCATTCAGGGTTTCGTTTTCGATATTGATCGCGAAACTCGTCTACTCCAACGTACGGCGGACGCTTTGGGCTGTGCTTGGGATCAACAATTCGACCAGCTGCCTTCCCATACCGACCGGATCGCGATCGATATCCGCGAACGCCTGTTCCAAGAGTATTATGAACCTGCAGACACCTACGTCCGTACTGGCTCATAGGCTGTTTTGGACCTTCCGTCGGATATCACTGGATCGATCGTTGAAAACCCCAGCCTTGGAATCGCCGAAGCCGCCCTTTCGGAGCGGCTTCAGCAGCGATGTACCAAAAGATCGCCTCACTCCCGCCCGCCGTTCCAATCGATCCGGCGGCTCACCCACATTACCAGTGCCAGCACGATGAACAAGCCAATGCTGCCGAAAAGCAACGCATAATCCTGCTCGTGTATCAACGCGAACATGAAGCCGAAAACGAGCAACATGATGAGCCCGAGCAATTGGGACGCCCGCTTCACCTGGAAAACACTGTTCGCATAGAAAACGACCAATCCGATGACAGCCGCCGCCGAAATGAGATAGGCCTTCGCGAAGCCCAAATGCTCACTTATGGCGATCAACAATGTGTAGAAAATGCACAAGGCAAAACCCACCAACAGGTACTGGATCGGATGAATGCGTAGTTTCTGAAGAACTTCCACAAAGAAGAAAACGAGGAATACGAGTACGATGAGCATCAACCCGTATTTGCTCGCTCGCTCGTTCTTGCGATACTCATCTACCGGCTGCATCAAGTAAACCCCGAATGCGCTTTGCTGGATCTCTTCTTGCTTGCTATCGCCGAACTCTTGTGGGTACGGTCGGTTCAGGTGGAGTACGGTCCAATTGGCGCTGAAGCCCTTCGACGGCTGCTGTGTACTATCGGCGGGGTCAGGTAAGAACGCTCCGTTGAAACTCGGATCGTTCCACGCGCTGGTGCAGTTCACTCTAGTGACCTTCCCGATGGGAACCAAGTTGAAGCTCGCACTGCCATTGATCGTGAGGTCCGCCTCGAAGGTCATCGGCTGTCCGACCATGCTGGTATCCAACGGAAAGGGAGCGCTCAATCCATTTGAAGCGATGTCGTAGTTGGATAAGCCCGGCTCAAATTGCACGGTGCGTCCACCGATGCGCATACTCACTTGTTCCTTGATACTCCGCAGATCGGAAATACCAAGTACGAGTTTCGCTTCTTCCCAACGCAAAGTGTATCCCGTTTTCAACCTTTCTGCGGAGATCGGTGCGAATGTTCCGCCTAGGTGGCTTTGGCTCCCGTATACGGCCACGTCGTAGATACCGCGGCTTTTGGTGTACGGAGCCAAGTTGGTCTCCACCTTCAACAGCTCTGGAAGGAAATGAGCATAATGAATATCCAACCGCGTCTCCATGCGTCCGCTGCCATCCGTCGCCTGCACGCGAACAGGAACTTCGTACGGCACGTCTATCACGGGACCCGTGATCGTCTGCGCCCCTCCCCAGTTCTGGCTGATCTCGTTCTCTGCTTCGGTTTTTCTGTCGGCCCTCTCATGTATCAAGTCGTTCACCATGCTCAACGGGATCAATAACAAGAGCACAAGTATTCCGACCACAATAGCTCGAAAAGTGAGCGACCGGCGCATCCACCCTATACGTTCGGATCGAGCGGCGAGAGGAACTTGAACGGTGGGTATAGGCGGCGGAACGGGTGTGGAAGGCTGATCGGTCATGGTTCTGGTTTGGGGGCATCAACGCCGCGACCTGCAACTGTCGTGTGTTTTTGTGTTTTGTTGGGAATGAAACCCAATGCAAGGGCAGTAACCCTCAATTCTCTGAGTCTTCGGACCTATTGATCCGGAAGGTGCCAACTCTCAACCGTTCAGTCCAGACGGCAAAAAACTCGCTCCTCAATGGTGATCCCGGTTGGATTCGAACCAACGGCCGCCTGCTTAGAAGGCAGGTGCTCTATCAGCTGAGCTACGGGATCAATGCTGCAAAGGTGCTTAAGAAGTCGAACCTACGACTGTCCCGCCGAGACGGCGGGA
>JANNYL010000732.1:0-6091 GCA_031410075.1 Flavobacteriales bacterium | reverse complement strand
TTCCTCAGCGCCACTGTGCCCATAAGGCCAGGCAGAAGCGCTCCGCGCACCATCGATAAGTTCAAAAACAGGCCTAAGCCCAAGTACCTCTTCAACTCCAAACCAGCCTTCTGACCACCTTAACTTAATGACATTGCCCCTGCCCCTCCTTGGGCGCAGCAGGCGAGTCCCCGGATATGCGCACTGCTTCCGGGGCGCCTACCAGGAGGGGAAAGATTTTACTGTTGAGAGATCCAATGCACTTACAAATCCGCGAGCCCACGGTGAAACACGGCATTCTATATTGGTGCGCTAACCCTACGCCATGTTGACCACCCGTCTGCTCGTCGCGACCGCCTGTTCCATCATCGCATCAAGTTGTGCGTTCGCCCAGCTCGATGTGTACAAAACCTTCGACGACCTTGCCAACAAATCGCCGAAGGCATACCCCAATGCCAAGTTCAAAAGGTGGAGCGGCAAAGAGAACACCACTATAGTGTTCAAGGACGAGGGCCATGACGATATCGAAATAGCCTGTGCTGATATCTGGGGCTTCACGTACGGTGGAGGCCTGTTCCGTATCACGAAGGACAGCAAGTATTTCGCGCGCAAGGGAGCCACGCAGGTAGGCACACCGTTCGTGGTAACCCACTTGACCGATGTGGTGCTGTACGAGTACGGCTTGAACCTGTTGGATGCGATGAAGCACGACCGCGACCAGTCCTATTTGCAAGGCATGTGCGGGGCCATGTCGAAAGACCTCAACAGCCCCATGGCCATGGTGCCGTGCAATCCAGTGAAATGGACGGACAACGAGCTCCTGAACCTGTTGAACGACAACCCCGAATTGGCCGAGCTGAAGACCTGGTTCGATTCGAAGAAACGAGAACGGTCGGCCGGGATGACCGGGTCGTTCAGCCTGGAGTGGTTGCGTGTGATGCTGAAGGACCGGGAGGATGCCCGGAAAGCGAGGGAGAGCGGGCAGTAGCGTCGCAGAGTTTGTACTCAATGCTGGCGCATACTGGCGCCGAATTGATAGGCGCTCCTTGAGGTGCTGGTCTTGCGGACGATCAGATAACCCCGGCCATTTTCGCCAATTGGACCAACGCGGTCGTATCGCGTGCGCCCATTTTTTCGATCATTTTGCTCCGGTGGTTCCCAACGGTGGCGGTGCTGATAAACAACTTGGCAGCGATCTCCTTGGTCTCCATATCACTCGCGATGAGCTTCAGGATCTCTTTCTCACGCGGGCTCAACAGGTCGTGCTTGGAGGAGAGCTTGTCTTCTGAATGGAAGGTCTGCACGTATTGCCGTTCCCGCCCGTAGGCGAAGCGGATCCAGTAGTACGGGTACTCTTTCTTGATCAGGTGGTGGATGTTCTGGACATAGTTCAACGTGTACTTGAAGTTCCGCTCTTCATCCACCTGTATGGGCATGCCTTGCGAGAAGATGCGGATGGGCTTCGCATCCATGCGCGTGAACCGCATGCCGCTGTGGTGGATCTTCATGTTCACACGTTCTTCGAAGGGGATCCGGAGCAGCGCATCGGTGAACCACTCCACGGATTCGTACGGGAACTTCGCGTACTCCTGATGGAGCAGCCCCAATGTGGAGACCATACGTTCTTGCGCACTTCCTTCTGGCAGCGGCCCCCAGAACTCGGTATGGCCTACCTCCAGTTCAGTGACGTAGGTCCTGTGGTTGAAGATCGCCAACTGTGTGTCGGTCCCTTGGATCCCTTGCAAAAGGAACTCCAACTCCTTCATATAGGCCGCCCTTCCCGTCAGGCTTTCCGTATTGAAAATACGCTCCGACAGCTCGGCCACCTTAGCGTGGATGGCTTCGCTTTTCCGTAAGCCGAGCAGTAGCTCGTTGTTCTGGGTCTCCATCACTGCACGCTATGGTTGCTGAAGCACAGGCACAGGTGGAACTGACCCCTGATCAGGTGCGTGAGGTCTGAAAGATCGGCTTTCCGCGCGCATGGCCATACGCCGTCGATAGAAGGTTGCGCCAAAGACCATGTTCCGCAGCGCCAAGAGTCGCGAATGATGGATCCCACGATCGTCCTGGGGAAGAGGTGGGTGGCAGCCCCGCACCGAACCTGGATGACCTGGTGCTGATGGGCCAGACAGCTTGAACCGGGAGATCCGCGCTCTTCAACATCAGAGCCCGCCTCGCATCTGGCCATTGCCTGCACCACCGATCAGATAACCCCGGCCATTTTCGCCAATTGGACCAACGCGGTCGTATCGCGTGCGCCCATTTTTTCGATCATCTTGCTCCGGTGATTCCCAACGGTGGCGGTGCTGATGAACAACTTGGCAGCGATCTCCTTCGTGTCCATATCACTAGAGATCAGCTTCAGGATCTCCTTCTCCCGTGGGCTCAGCAGGTCGTGATTGGAGGAGAGCTTGTCTTCTGAGTGGAAGGTCTGCACATATTGCCGTTCCCGACCGTAGGCGAAGCGGATCCAGTAGTACGGGTAATCCTTCTTGATCAGGTGGTGGATGTTCTGGACGTAGTTCAGCGTGTACTTGAAATTGCGCTCCTCGTCCACTTGTATGGGCATGCCTTGCGAGAAGATGCGGATGGGCTTCGCGTCCATGCGCGTGAAACGCATGCCGCTGTGGTGGATCTTCATGTTCACCCGTTCTTCGAAGGGGATCCGCAGCAGCGCATCGGTGAACCACTCCACTGATTCGTACGGGAACTTCGAATACGCCGCATGGAGCAGGCCCAGTGTGGAAACCATCCGTTCTTGTGCACTTCCATCCGGAAGTGGACCCCAGAACTCCACATGGCCAACTTCCAGTTCGGCCACATAGGTCTTGTGGTTGAAGATCGCCAGCTGTGTATCGGTCCCTTGTATTCCTTGCAAGAGGAACTCCAACTCCTTCATGTACGCCGCCCTGCCCATCAGATCGGCCGTACTGAAGATGCGCTCCGATAGCTCCGTGACCTTGGCGTGGATGGCTTCGCTTCTCCGCAGGCCAAGCAGTAGTTCGTTGTTCTGGATCTCCATCACTACACCTTTTCAATTGCCGATCAGCACAGGCTCAGGTGCATGTCAATTCACCCTGATCAGTTGCGGAAATGATGATTCTCACTATTGCCCCAAGAAATGAGCGTGGAAAGATTTGTGCCGGAAAGATATCCGATCTCTCACCCACCCAAGGATCACACATGAACACGGTATTCGAGCTTTCTCCTTCACAGGTCATGAAAACGCCCTCAGCACCAGAGGGTCAGAGTAAAGAGCGGACCGTGGATACGGAAGCGCTGGTGGAGATGATGAGATCGAACAGCGAAGTAGGCTTCAATGTCCTCTATGATAAATACAGCGCGGCCTTGTACAGTATTCTGTTCCGGATCGTGAAGCGAAAGGACGTAGCCGATGATCTGCTCCAGGATTCCTTTGTGAAGATCTGGAAGCATATCAACGGTTTCGAACCGTCACGAGGAACGTTGTTCACCTGGATGTTGAATATCACCAGGAACCTCGCGATCGATCACATCCGGTCTTCCGGCCATCGGAACCACTTGCTTCACAAGAACCTGGAATGCCCATCGCTCCGGAAGGATCTGGTGGTGGCTATTACCGGAAGCAATTGCGAGGTGGAGTACGATGACTTCAAGAGCAAGGCCTTGGGTCTTGACCCGAAATGTGCCGAGGTGATCGATATGATCTTCTTCCACGGCTGGTCCCACGCACAAACCGCCGCGATCTTGCAGCTGCCTTTGGGCACGGTGAAATCAAGGTCGAGAAAAGCGTTGAGCCTGCTGAAGATCCTGTATCAAAGATGAACGCCTATTTTTCCCATCCGGCAGAACAACCGCTATGCGTAGGTCATGGTGCTCCCTATGCATTGTGCGGGTGGTTCGAACAACAGGTAAAGAGCGAATGGACGCTGAGGAATACATGACAAGTGGAATTCTGCAGGATTACTGCCTGGGGCTGCTAACAGCCGAAGAGGAACGAGAGGTGGAGGCCATGAGCCAGGCCTTTCCGCGCGTTCAAGAGGAACTTCGATCGCTGCGCCTAGCACTCGAGGAATATGCCACGAGCGACGAAGTAAAGCCCCCAACGGAACTGAGGAACACCGTCTGGCAAGCCGTGAAGAAATTGTGGGAAGAGAACGGATAGTTCTAGCGCTGTAAGTTCCCCACGCACGCCTAGGTTCCTAACCCGTGCACCCGTTCAACGGCTTCTGCTTTCGCGATACCTCGCCAGGTTGATCAATAGCACACCGCCGAGGATCACCACCAAACCCGCGATCTCGCGCCAGCCCACGTGTTCGCTGCCTAAGAACACGCCGAGCAATACGGCCACGACAGGATTCACGTATGCATAAGTGCTCACCTGTGCGGCTGGGCGCACTTGCAGCAACCACACGTATGCGCTGAACCCAATGATGGATCCGAAGACGATGAGATAAGTAAGCGCCCCCCATGCGCTCAGCGGCACTTCTCCCCACTGCATCGTGGCCCACTCGCCCCTGCCAACGCTCACCGCCAGGAAGCAAACCGCACCGGTCATCATTTGCCAACCGCTATTCACCATGTTCGGAATGGCAGCGGGGTTGTATTTCGCATAGAGCGAACCCGCCGGCCAACCGATCACTGCCAATAGCAGTATAAAGAGTGCCGAAAATTCAGCCGTCACTTCCGCGGAACCGAGTTGGGCCGCGATCTTCTCACTGAAGAGCAAGAGCACGCCAACAAATCCCGCGACCACACCGAACAAGGTGGACGCACTGCGGAAGTTCACGCGCCAATTCGGCTTGTCCAGCAAGATGAACGACAAGGGCGCAACCGCGATCGCGATGGCCACCACACTGCTCGGGATCATCTGTTCCACCCACACCACGGCGCCATTGCCAACGAAGCACAGCAGGAAACCCGTGATCGCGGCCGTCTTCAGATCGCGTCCTGGCTTGATCCGAATTCCGGAGATCACGCACCAAGCGAACATCAGCAATGCCGCCAGAAGGAATCGCAGACCACCGAGCATGAACGGTGGAAAACCATCCAGCGCTTCGCGGATGAAGAAGTAGGTGCTTCCCCAAATGATGTAGATCGCGGCAAAGGCCAGGTAGACCTTCAGGCGGGCTGGTTCGGTAACTGATGTTCCGGTCATTTCTCCGTGGGTTGTTTAGGCCCTTCGAGCAACAATTGCATCAGCACCAGATCGAGCCAGCGACCGAATTTCCACGCCACGTCCTTCATGCGCGCGCACTCCACGAAGCCCAGGCTCGCGTGCAGTCGAATGCTCACTTCGTTCTCGGCATCAATACCGCTCACCAACGTGCGCAACTCGAGCCGCCGAGCTTCTTCGATCAGCGCTTTCAGCAGCGTTCGACCCACGCCTTGGCCACGATGCGCCGGATGCACATGCACCGTGTGTTCACCCGTGTACTTGTACCCTGGCCGCGTGCGAAATGAACCGATGCATCCGAACCCGACCACTTCCCCATCTCGCACCGCAACGATCACCGGCCAACCGTCGGCCTTGTGCTCATCGAACCATTGGCGGCGCATTGCCAACGTATGCGGCTCGTACACATATGCCGCGGTGGAATTGAGGATCACATCATTGTAGATCCCGAGGATCGCCGGAAGATCATCGGTTGTTGCCGGGCGGATCAGCTGATCCATATCAGGTACGGGCTATCGCTTCCACGAACCGTTCAACTTCCGCTTCGGTGTTGAAATAATGCACCGAGGCGCGCATCAAACTCTGGATGCCCCGCGGTCCCAGATCCAGCCAGGCACGGTCCAGTTGGAAAGCGCTCGCGTTGATCCCTTGTGCCCGCAACTTCATCAGCAGGTCTTCATGCGATCGCCCTTCCACCGTGAACGTGTTGATGCCGCTCGGGCGAGTGCCTTGGTCGCGCAATTCAACACCGGGCACCTGCTTGAGCTGCTCGCGCAACAACGTGGAGAGGCCCACGATCCGTGATTGGATGGCATCCAAGCCCCAGCTGAGCGCATGATCCACAGCAGCACCCAATCCAAGCCTGTTGGCGATGTTGTACTCCATCTGTTCGAAGCGTCGCGCATCGGGTCGCCAGGCGTAGGTATCGCGACTGGTCCATTGCGCGCTGAAGCTATC
>JANNYL010000731.1:0-6705 GCA_031410075.1 Flavobacteriales bacterium | reverse complement strand
CCCCGGTGACCAGACCGGGGCTTGTTCTTCTCCCCTCTCAGCTTGCCCCGGGCTTGACCCGGGGGGAGAGGGGCCGGGGGTGAGGTCCTACGCGGCCTTCGCCTCGTCCTTCTTCTTCTCGCTGCCGCTGTCCACGATCATGCGCGCATCGAAGTACTCTTGGAAGAAGGCGGGGTTGCTCGCCTCGTACTCCGGCATCATCTTGTCCATCCGGTTGTTCAGGATCTTCATGCTGTCCTTCACCAGGGCATTGATCTCTGCGGTGGCACCCTTGCGCACGGTCAGTGCGGCGCGGGGCGAGCCCACGGTCGCCGTGTACGCATCGATCGTGTTCTGGTGGGCCGTCAGGTCAGCTGCCACCAATCCATAGGCAGCCAGTGCGGCGATCAGCGGGTTCGCCAGGTCGTGGATGTTCTGGCACGTCTGTGCGACCGCGGCATCCCGCGTTTGCATCAGGTTGCTCTTGCTGTAGTCCACCTTCGCTTGCAACACCACGTCGCCTTGGTCCACAGCGTAGGCGTACAAGCCCTGTGCGATGTCCACCGTCTGCTTCACCATCTTCTCCTTCTTGAAACGTTTGTCGAGGGCGACACCCAATAAACTGGTCTCCTGCGTCTGCGTCGCATCCTCGATACTCTTCACGTTGCCCTTGAATTCATCGTGGGCATTCTTGAACGGCACTTGTGCCGTCCAAACTGCAACGTGCTTCGCCAGCACCTGCAACAGAGCATAGAACATGCTCATTTTGTCTTCGTTCTGCTTGTTCATGTTAGCGCCGTTTTTGTTTGGCGCCTTTGGAACGGGACCGTAGTTACTATAGTTACGATAACTACGATATATTTTTACTTTCCCAGCATTGGCGAGGTCCACAGAGCCTCTGCGAAAGGTATCCATTCGCTCTGGGGCCTTGGTCCTGTGTCCTTGACCCTCTTTTCAACTGCCTTTCCAACACCCCACAAATGCGTTCCGGCACTTGAAAAGTGCGTTCCGGCACCTCAACCTGCGATCATGGCAGTTCACATGTCCGTTCTGAGACCATGCGCGACGATTCCGAAGGTTCAACCTGTCATTCCTTCACTTCAAATGTTCATTCCGACACCCGAAGCGAGCCTTCCTAAACCTCACGCAACGCTTCCGAAACCCGAAGCCTCGATCACGAAGGTTCAAACCGTCATTCCGACAGGCGCAACATCGATTCCGAACGCCGCGATACCTATTACCAAGAGCCAAGAGCCTGGCTCTTCACCTCCGAACCTCTCCCTTCGGGCCTAAGACCAAGAACCGAAAGCTTGAACCCACCCAACGACCACTGAACACCAAGAACCAATGGCCTCCGGCCACCTGCCTGAACCAGGAACCTTGAGCCCAAGACCTGAGACCAAAGACCTTTCACCTGAAAACCGATCCGAAGTGCAACGGGCACATCGGGTCGGGATCGGGCTGTTGAAGCACGCCTATTCGCTACCCAAATTGTCGTGATCGCGCCGCGTATGCGGATCATCCTTTCCACCTTGTGCTCCCGATACATTCCAGCGTTCCCTATGCACTTCCACGGCACCACCGACGAATACATTGAACTGCGCGAGTTGAACGCGACGAACGCGTCCCTTCTGAACGAGACCTTCACCAATGGCCTGCGGATCATCTGGAACACGGGTGAGCGCATGGACCTGAGGATCGATGGTGCGTTGGTGCAGCTCGCCCGGAACCAGATGGTCTTTCTCACCGAGCACTACCACGTGGAGACGTTTCAAGTCGAAGCCTGCCGTCTCGTGCGCTTCAACCGGCCGTTCTTCTGCGTGATCGATCGCGACAGCGAAGTGGGTTGCAAGGGCATCCTCTTCTTCGGTGCGCCGGAGCTCCCGGTGCTAACCATCGTGGCGGAAGAGCAGGAGAAGTTCGACATCCTCTGGCGCATGTTCTCGCTGGAGATGTCCAGCAGGGACGGGCTGCAGATGGACATGTTGCAGATGATGCTGCGCCGGTTGCTCATTCTCTGCACGCGCTTGTACAAAGCACAACGCACCCTGGGTTCCCTGCAACTCGATGGCGTGAACCTCGTGCGAGACTTCAACTTCCTGGTGGAGACGCACTTCCGCAGCAAGCACAGTGTGGCCCAGTATGCAGAGCTACTGCATCGATCACCCAAGACATTGGCGAACCTCTTCGCGCAGCTGGGCCAACGCACACCACTGAAGGCGATCCAGGAACGCATCATGCTGGAAGCGCGCCGCCTGATCCGCTATTCGGACCGGCCGATGAAGGAGATCGCGGACAAGCTCGGCTTCGAAGACGTCCAGACCTTCAGTCGCTTCTTCAAGACCCAGGAGGGCGTCGCTCCCACGGAATTCCGCGCATCGGGAAGTATTGCCAACACATCGGGAATCCCCGTCTACCAAGGTCCGTAGCGGTCACGGCACTTTTGCATCGTCAACAACGACAACTAAAAACAACGACGATGCGAACCTTCAATGTCCCCGTGAAAGCCGAAGTGACCCCTAACAACCAAGCGATCTTCGACAACCTGCAAAAAGGCCTCGGCTTCGTGCCGAACCTCTACGCCGCGATGGCCTACTCCGAGCATGGCCTCGCGAAATACCTCCAATTGCAAGGCGCGCCCAGCCAGCTCTCCAAGAAGGAGCGTGAAGTGGTGAACCTCGTTGTGAGCCAAGTGAACGGATGCCACTATTGCCAGAGCGCGCACACGGTGATCGGCAAGATGAACGGCCTGACCGACGAGCAAGTGCTGGACATCCGCGGTGGCTCTGCGGCCTTCGACGCCAAGCTGGATGCGCTGACGAAACTGGCCAAGGCCATCACCCTCACGAAAGGCCGCCCGGATGCCGCCACGCTGGATGCCTTCTTCGACGCCGGATACACCAACGCCCACCTGGTGGAAGTGGTGATCGCCATCGCAGACAAGGTGGTGATGAACTACCTGAACAACATCATGCAAGTGCCGATCGATTTCCCTGTGGCACCGGAGCTGGAATTGGCCACAGCCTGAGCCCCGCCACTGAATGGATCCCGGGGCCGCCTGATCTTGCGGCCCCGGGGCCGTACTGAACCGCTCACCTTTACTTCGCTTAGCATCTGTCCATTGCACCTACTCTGATGACCAACTACGCTGCCTACCTCTCAAAAGCAATCACCTATGCCGACTATCGCCGGAACATGGGCGCCGAGATCGCTTCCGGTGTGGAAACGAGCACGTCATCGTACCTGCCGTTGAATGAAAGCCGGATGCGGCGTATCGAGAAGACCTACATGCCCGGCGAAGCAGCTCGAGCACGGATCGCAGCACTTGCCATGCCGATCGATTGGCTCGTGCTAAGTGAGCACTGGTGCGGCGATGCGGCGCAGATCCTTCCCGTGATGAACGCGTTGGCAGCGTTGTCCGATGGCTTGTTGCGACTTTCCTTGGTGTACCGCGATGCGAACCTGGACCTGATGGACGCTCACTTGACCGGCAACAGCCGATCCATCCCCAAGCTCATTCAGTTGAACGTGCAGCACGAGGTGATCGCCACGTGGGGACCTCGACCTGCGGAAGCCCAAGCCCACGTGATGGCCTTGAAGAGTGATCCGGCAACCGCTGCCGACTATAAGGAGCCGCTGCATGCATGGTATGCCAAGGACAAGCAGCAGGCCATCGAGCGTGAACTCATCGCGCTGTTGCCGAGTAATTGAGAACGTACTTCAAACCACACTTCCATGGACCCCCGCCCACCCCTTCCTCCATTCACCGAAGAGACCGCCAAGCAGAAGATCCAGATGGCCGAGGACGCCTGGAACAGCAAGGATCCCGAGCGCGTGGCCAAGGCCTACACGCCGGATAGCGAATGGCGCAACCGCAACGAGTTCATCAACGGCCGGGACGAGATCGTCGTCTTCCTGAAGCGCAAGTGGGCCAAGGAACTGGACTACCGGCTGAAGAAGGAATACTGGGCGCACAGCGGCAACCGCATCGCCGTGCGCTTCGAATACGAGTGGCACGATGAGGCCGGCAACTGGTTCCGCAGCTATGGCAATGAGAACTGGGAGTTCGACGAGCTCGGCTACATGTGCAAGCGCTTCGCGAGCATCAACGATCTGGCGATCACCGAAGCCGAACGGAAGTTGCGTTGACCCTCATCACCATGGCCAAGAACTTCGCCTCGATCGCCTTCACCCCCGCGGTGCAGAAGCTGCAGGAGCAGTTCGGCAGCCGTTCCGCCTATGCGCGGATGGAGCAGCAGGTCTACCAGGACGGACTGACTGAAAACGAGATGGGCTTCATCGCGGAACGCGATAGCTTCTACATGGCCAGCATCGGCGCCAACGGCTTCCCCTACATCCAGCATCGCGGTGGTCCGGCCGGTTTCGTGCAGGCCATCGATGCCAACACAGTGGCCTTCGTGGACGTTCGCGGAAACTCGCAGTTCATCTCCGTCGGCAACATCAGCGAGCAGCCCAACGTGTCACTGATCCTGATGGATTACCCGCAGCGCACGCGGTTGAAGCTGTACGCCAAGGCGGAAGTGGTGCCCTTGGAGAAAGATCCCGAACTGGTTCAACGCCTGATGCCCCTCGGATTCAAAGCGAAGCCCGAACGCGTGGTATTGCTTCACGTGGAAGCGTACGACTGGAACTGTCCTCAACACATCACACCGCGCTATACGGTGGAGGAGATCCGACACGCTTTCGGCACGGACACCGAATGAACAGACAACAACACGACCCCATGAAAACGACATTCCTGAAACAAGTGGACTTCGAACGGTGGTCGAACCACCTGGCCATCCAAGCGATCACGCAGGCTGCCGAACCGGGCGAACGCACATTACAACTGATGGGACACATCGTATCCAGCTATGCCACTTGGCTCAGCCGCATCAAGGGCGAGAAGTCCGCATTCGGCGCATGGGATCCGATGATCTTGGATCAATGCACGGAATTGAACGAGCGCAATCACGCGAACTGGACAGCCTTTGTCCAAGGCGCTTCGGAAGAGGACTTCGCGCGCACGATCGCCTTTCCGTTCTTCGGAGAGCCCTCCACCATGCTCGTTTCGGACATCCTCATCCACACGGTGAACCACGGCTCCTACCACCGCGGGCAGGTAATCGCGTCGCTGAAGGGGAAGCTGGAGCCCTTGCCGCTGACGACCTATGTTGCTTTTGCCCGAGCAAACGCGTAGAAATATTTGAACGCGTCGAAGAGGAATAGCGCACCTATCTACCTCTGGTTCCTACTATACTTTGTGCGCCAGCATTATTCCGGCTCGCAGGCGCGGCACACACCAGAATTTTCCCATGGTCCTTCATGTGGCGCATCGCACACTCAATCCAACACCTTGAACTCCGTGCGGCGGTTCTGCTGTCTGCCCTCGTCGGTCTCGTTCGTGTCCACCGGACTTGTCTCGCCGTAGCCCTTCGCTACCAAGCGGTCTTTGGCGATGTCATTCCCAGCCAAATAGGTGACCACCGATGCGGCGCGTGCATCGGATAATTTCTGGTTATAGTCATCTGCGCCTTTGTCGTCTGTATGGCTGCCCAGTTCGATGCGTAGGCCGGGGTTCTCATGCAACAGCTTCGCTAGCGCATCCAGCTCCGTTGAGCTTTCTGGTCGCAAGGTGGCCTTGTCGAAGTCATAAAACACGTTGTTCAACACAATGGTCTTGCCCGCTTTCAGCTTTTTCATTTCGATCACCTTCACCACCTCCTTGTAGCCCGCCGTATCTGTCAATTCGAAGTTCTCTGAATGGAACAGATAGCCAGGAGCGGATACACTGATACCGTAGTTCTTTCCGGAGGGTAGCGATAGCAAGAAATTACCTGTGCTGCTATTGGATCGCTGCTTCGAGAACGAGGCGTTCTTCGCATTGTCCGTTATCTCGATGTCGCTTTCCAACGGCTCTTTGGTATCCTCATCGATCACTGTGCCTTTCAGTACAGTGAGCAATGGGTCCTGGGTCTTGCGTCCGGCTATCGGTGTGAACTTCACCTCGTAGAGATCCTTTTCGCCCATGCCGCCACTGCGCTCGCTGCTCATGTATGCAGTTCTTCCATCGGCGAGGAAGACCAGGTAGAGATCGTCGCCCGGGGTGTTCAGTGGAGGGCCGAGGTTCTTCGGAGCGCTCCAACTTTCATTGCTGAAAGTGCTCACGAACAGATCGTAGCCTCCCGTGCTACTATGTCCCTTGCTGCTGAAGTAGAGCGTATGCCCATCGGCGTGCAGGAAAATACCTTGCTCATCTTCCGCGGTATTGATCGCAGGCCCCATGTTGCCAAGCTGACCCCACCTTTCGTTCGTATTGCGGGTAGCGTACCAGATGTCCTTGCCGCCAAGTCCGCCGTTGCGATCGCTCACGATGTAAATGGTGCGTCCATCGGGCGAGTAACATGCGGAAGACTCATGCTTGTCACTGTTGATCGGATCGGAGAACTCGATGAGCTCGGACCATTCCGTTCCGTTCAGCACCGACTCGAAGATGTTCCCGTTGCCGTTGTTGTCGTCGCGGTACACGAGCATGTGCTGCCCATCGGGAGAAAGTGCGATGGCACTGTTGTTCCTGCCTGGAGCGTTCACTGCGGACCCGAGCAACTTAGGCGCGCCCCACTTCTTCTTCGCGTCCAGCGTTACTTGGTAGATGTACTCTCTACCGGTTTTCCCTTTGGCGATCTCGCGTTCGGTCGTTGGCCTGTTGCTGGTGAAAAGCAAGGT
>JANNYL010000730.1:0-6763 GCA_031410075.1 Flavobacteriales bacterium | reverse complement strand
CTCGTCACCCGCTTACGAACTAGCCCTGGTGTAGTGGAATTGGAACCTATGCGTCTAGCTACCGGTTCGCCTGGAAATATCTTCCCTTACAGTGCGATGTACCATTGGAACAGTGATGACTTCGGCCCGATCGCTGTTCCTCACAAGGGTGATGAAATACATATGGATGTGGACAACCTCGCGCTCTACGATCGTCTGGTCACACGGTATGAAGGAAACACGCTGTGGGCCTCTGGGAAGGACATCCTACTGAATGGGGCAAAACTCGATGGCTACACCATCAAACAGGACTATTACCTGGTCCTTGGCGATAGCCGCCATTACAGCTCGGATAGCCGCTATTGGGGATTCGTGCCAGCGGATCATCTGGTAGGTCGAGCCAGTTTTGTGCTTGTGAGCAATGATCCTGTTTCAGGAGATATTCGCGAAGGACGTTGGTTCACAGGAATACCTTAGCCCCGTCGATCAGTTCCCGGTCGAGTTGAACATGCGTTGGTTATTCTTCCTTTTTCTGGTTTCGGGTTGTGGTGCTGTTGATACCACTCTGTGCAAGCAGTTCTACAAACCGTATCCGGATTTTGTTGGCCAGCGTCAGCGCACAAGGCAAAATGCGCAGTTCATCGACGCCATGACCATGTACAACCAGGGTAATCTCTCTGGTGCTTCCGTGGAATTGCGCAAAGTGATCGACAAGGAGCCGCAGAACTACGCCGCCCGCATGTATCTCGTGAGTGCGCTGCTCGGTTCCGGTGAGCCGTACAAGGCGGAGATGCACCTGGACTTTCTGGAGCGCCAAGGCGGAGCCGGCTTCATGGACCAAGTAGACTGGTACAATGCCCTTTGCTGGTTGTGCAGCGGCCAATACGAGCGGGCAATGCACCAGGCGATGAAGATCGATCAAGCACGTGCGCATACGTACAAAGCTGAAGCTCACGAACTTTATGTTCTGCTCAACGACCATTGAGACCTCCCTTGCGAGACACGATCGAGAAGTTGCGCCGCGAGGTGCAACAAACATTACCGGGCCATGATGATTTCCGGGAACTGAGCGGATATCAGCGCCCGAATATCGACGAGGTATTGCGTCAAGTGCCACCACCCCGGGAAAGTGGTGTTCTCATTCTGCTTTATCCGGTAAATGGCGAACTGCACACCTTGCTCATGTTGCGTCCCACCTACGAAGGGGTGCACAGCGGGCAAGTGGCCTTTCCTGGTGGGCATCGAGAATTGTCGGATACGGATATCCGCCAGACGGCATTGCGTGAATTCACGGAAGAAACCGGCGCTCCTCACGAAAGCTTCGAAGTACTGGGTGAGCTTTCACGCGTGTACATCCCACCAAGCAGAGCGCTTGTAACACCAGTGCTGGCATACACGGATGAGCTTGGCCAACTAACCCCCGACCCTCGCGAAGTGGCGGGACTCATCCCGGTGATGATGGCTTCTTTACAACGAGACGATATTTTGAAGCGAACCAACCTTTACATCAATGTACTGGGACGGGAAGCCGAAGTGCCTTACTGGGATGTTGATGGCCACGTCGTCTGGGGTGCAACCGCATTGATGATCGCGGAGCTACGCGCTTTGTTCCATCGGCTCGGGTAAGCCTGCGGCTCGGCGGAAACGTTCGTTCGGTATAAGCCCTTGTGGATCAGCGCTGAATTCAGGCTTGATCCGGCGCACGAAATACATATCAATAGCCCCTTTGTTCTTGGCGGCGATCTGCCCTCGGTGTTCACAAACGAACCAGTCCTTCACCAACTCGTACGTTGCTCCGCTGATGTTCACTTCACCCGGTTCGCCACTGCTTTCCATGCGGCTAGCGGTATTCACGGCATCGCCCCATATGTCGTACGCGAATTTGCGCTTACCTACCACACCAGCGACAACTGGACCGCTATGCAAGCCGATGCGCAGGATCCACGGTTCCACCCCGGTGACCGGACTTTCCTTGTGTGTACGGTGCATATCCTCTCGCACCTCCAACGCCGCCATTACTGCTTTCACGGCATGCATGGGGTCCGCGCTCGGTACACCACAGGCGCTCATGTAGCTGTCCCCAATGGTCTTGATCTTCTCGATCCCATAATGACCGATGATGTCATCGAACCGCGCAAAACATGCGTCCAGTTCATTCACGAGCATTTCCGGACTCATTTTTTCCGCTACACGCGTGAATCCTTTCATGTCGGTGAACATCACGGTTACCTCTTCGTGCCTGCGCGCAGTTGCCTTTCCTTTCTCGTTCAATTCATCACTGATCACCTTGGGCAGAATATTCAACAAGAGGCCTTCAATTCGAACTTTCTGCCCAGCGATCTCACTGCTTTGCTTCACCACTTCGGCCGTTCGTTCCTCCACTTTCTGTTCCAGCACGATGTTGCGAAGACGAAGCTGGCGTTCGCGGAATTTGATATAACTCAGCAGAACGATGGCCCCTGTTACTAGAATAACGGTGTAGAACCACCAGGATCTGTACCAAGGCGGAAGCACTGTGAAATGGTAGAGGACGGGTGGGTCGCTCCATACCCCGGAGCGATTGCGGGCTTGCACTTTGAACACGTACTTACCAGGGGAAAGGCCGGGATAGTGTGCATTGGTTTCGGCTGTTACCGGTTGCCAGTCGCTCTGCACTCCTTCCAGCATGTATCGGTATCGAACAGCCCCTTGATCGCTTAGGCTGACACATCCGAATACGATCCGCACATCACTCTCAGTGTGTGAGAGGTCAACACCATCTATGGCATCCCGTTCTACCAAGTTCACTTTCAAGACGCGTACGGCGATCAGCGGCGCTTCTGCATGCTCTTGGCCATGATCGGTCACAACGTGCATCGCACCGTTAGCTGTGCCGAACCATAGATCCCCATTGCGCGTTCGGCACACCGAACCAGTGTAGGCTTCAATTCCGGTGAATCCGCTCCTGCCTGTGTAGGCCAGAAAATTCCCACCTTCTTTCTTGAGCTCGTTCAACCCCAAATTCGTTCCGATCCATACATGGCCGTTGGCATCTGTGGTCAGTGAACGAATATTGTTGGAGAGCATTCCATTGTCCAAACCATAGCTCTTGGACACTTTACCACCGTCCAGGACCAAAATGCCTTGGCTAAGCGTACCTACCAGAATTTGCCCGGCTGCATCTTCCGTAAAGCACGTGGGTGATACGATCCGGCCGAGGTCGATGCGTTTCGCCTTCTGCGGACCCGATGAAGGGATCATGCTGACACCACTACTTGCCGTGCCCACCCATGTGTTCCCTTTCGAATCAGTGAAAAGCGAGGTCACATCATTGCCCGCAAGTCCATCCGACATGTTCAACACAACAGGTACACCATCTTTTACCAAGTGGATAAGCGCCCCAACGGTGCCTATGTAAAGCCCACCTCTTGAAGATCTTGCCAAGGCTGTTACCTTGTTGTCGCCCAGTAGTGCAATGATCTCGTCATGGCGTGTTAGCTCACCACTGGAAGGATCGAGGTCCATAAGACCTCCGTTCTCTGTACCTATCCATAATCTGCCAGTGGCGTCGGTCAGCAGGCAACGAATATTATTGCTGGTAAGGTTGTCCCCGTTCTGAACAGACATCGAGCGCACGCTCATAGGGCCGCTTCCTGAGGGTTCCAACACGGTGAGCCCGCCATTGGTGCCAAACCATATGCGGCCATCACGCGTCTCTGAAACAGCCCAAACGTGCCGTTCTATGAGTTCATCATCGGTGGTGAATGAGAGAAAGCGATCCCCTTTGAAGATCTCCAAGCCTTCGTCATTCGTTGCAACAAGCAAGTTACCCTCGCGATCATGCGCAAGAGCGCGGATGTTCTGGCTATGCAAACCATTATTCTTACTGAACAGGTTAAGGCCATCCTTGTCAACCCGAACAAGACCTGCATCCCATGTACTTATCCATACATGACCGTCCCCATCTTCCCCGAACGCATACACGAAGCTCCCGGGCATACCAGTGGGTTGATCGAAAAAGGTCGACTTTCCTCCGCTCCATCGGATAGCTCCATGGTCCTGAGTGCCAGCCCAGAATGCGCCTCCAGAATCTTCAAAAAAGCAGGTGATCCGCTGCTGGTCAGCCAATAGTTGCACGGCGAATGGTTCGAATGCGCGCTTTGCAGATGACCATTGCCGAAGTCCTGATCCCGGATCCAGGAAAACCAGATCCCCGTTCCGCAGCCTTACGACGCTTGTAATTCGTTCGCCGGGCCCATTGGAGTCAGTGAAGCGGTCGGCGGATATTGGTCCTTCCTCCGGCATATCCTTCAGTCGAAGAGCTCCCATACCGAATGTGCCGAGCCATATTGCTCCGGTCCCATCTTGGGAAATGGCTGTCACGTCCGCCGTTAGCGGCTTGTCAACAAAAGTGAGCGCGCGGAATTTGCGCCCAACGCTCACGCTCAATCCCCCACCGAGATGTCCACACCACAAACGTCTTTGATCGTCCAAGAACAAACTGCGCACGCCACCTTGAGCTACCCCTTCGTTCGGTCCGAAGGAAACCACGTTGGTGCCATCAAAACTGGCTAGCCCCGATTCCGTACCTAACCATACCAGCCCGGTACTGTCCTGAATAACAGCGTACACCTTGGATGCTGGTAGTCCGCTTGCAACAGAAATGTTTTCAAAATAGTAACGTTGGGCACAAAGGCTGAACGCTATTGTGAGGGCTCCGAAGGTTATGCCTAGGCGCATGCGGCCACAAAATAGACCGGGGATCCGATGTGTGGATGAGAAGTAACGGAACTGAGTGTTCTTCGATCGCCGTGGAAACGGTTGACAGGGCATCAACGGGTCAACTCATAGAAGCTGGGATCCGTACCAGCAGCCTTGCTTACCACAAGGGTATTGCTCACGGAAGCGCTGTAATTCTCCAACAAGCTTTTGAGCGATCCGTAGTTGAAATAGCTGTAGATGTCGTCCTTCTTTCCATCCACAGGCACCCAGTAGGTCTTGCCCCCCACACTGCGGCCATGGCCTACATAACCCACCAGAATGGTGTTCACCCTATTACTGCGTACTTGATCGCGCAACTCTACATTGAATAATCGCTCGAGTTGTGCTTTCGTCAAGTTCTTCTTGGTGATCGTTTTTTGCACATTGTATTTGCTGAACGACCGTTGGATCTCCGATCGATCGTTCGCCTGTCCTTGAGGCGCTGGAAAGCTCTTGTAGTCGGTATTGTCTATGATAACCACCCACGTATTACCTGTAGAACTGTTCGTCGTGGGTTTGTCTATTGGCTTGGTGGTGATCGGTTTTACCGCAGGCGTTACTGCGACCACAGGTTCTTCTGCCTTTCTGCTGATGTTGTAGCTGATCTCCGCTCCATTCCCGAACTGGTCTTCGGCGCGAATGGTGAATCCATTCTTCCCTTTAACTGGCAATTTGATGCTGAAATCGGTGATCGTTGTGTCCGGAACGAAGCTCGCGAAAACGCCATCTACAGTGATCGAGCGAATGCCGCTAGGGTCGCTGGCGGTCCCTTCCAAGAACAGATCATCCTTATCAGCGGATATCGAAATGATCCGATCGGCCCCGGTCTTGTGTGATGTAAGGCTCAATGAAGGAGCGATGCCTTCACTGCGTTCGATCATCAAACTCACTTTGGCCTCATTGTCGTAGAGGTCAGTAGCTATCACTTCGATCGACTTCGCTTGGGCCGATAGCGGCACGCTCACGAAGAACTCAGGATCTTTTTCATCCCTCGCGAAACTTGCGGGAGAGCCGTTAACGGTGATCGACTTCAGAAAATTCTTGTCTCGAACGTGGCCTGTAACTTTCACTTGGGCCAATGCGCTCGATACTTGCACGACATCGTCCTTTCGGTAAGGCTCCACTACGGTGATGTATGGTGGATCGCTCTCGCGATTCATTTCAAAGATCCGTGCATCGAGGTCGGTCTTGCGATCGAGGAGTTTGCGGCGATCATCGGCTGAACTCACCCCTTCTTCTTCCATGGCCTTCATCGCGGCCTCCAGGTCCCTCTTGGCTCCTTCAAGATCCAGGTTCGCCTCTCGGCACTCTGACCGTAAGAGGATCGTGGGAACATCCTTGGGTTTATGCAGTAGTACCCTGTTAAGGTCGTTCACCGCGTTCTGGTGCTGACCAAAGCCATGATAATAAAGCGCTCGTTGGAAGTAAACGTCATCATCTTCCCGGCCCAGGGCGACGCACTTGCTCACATCTTCTATAGCCTTGGCATATTCCTTTTGGAAGGAATAGGCTTTGCTGCGAGTAAAGAGCGCATCGGTGCTCATCGTGTTCAGCTCCAATGCACGGGTGCACTTTTCAATGGCTTTCTCCAAGGTCCGCATTTGCATGGTGAGCCCGCTATACCTGGTGTATAGCTCGAGTTGCGTTTCGGCTTGCGCAACATAAGCTGGCTCGTACAGGTAGTTCCACTCGATCACCTTGTCGAAGTCGAATTCAGCGGTTTTGTAGTCATGCGTAGCCATCCGCGCAAGGCCATGCTGGTAGTACGTGTCGGTGGTGGCCTTCAAGGCCAATGCAGCATCACTGGTCGCAGTTGCGCAGTCCAGATCAGCGGTGATCAAACAAGCCCGTGTCTTCACCAGCAGTGCATCCATGCATTTGCCGTCCGTAAGGAGCGCCTTTTCACAAAGCCCAATGGCCGTTTTCGCATCGCCCAATTCGAGATAGGCCTTGGCTGCTGCAGAAGAGTATTTGGGTTCTGCAGGATCCAATTCCGCCAAGGTTTTTCGGTCCGCCGCGCACTCCGATCTCTTGCCGAGTAGTT
>JANNYL010000729.1:0-1563 GCA_031410075.1 Flavobacteriales bacterium | reverse complement strand
GTGGATTGGATCCTGGTCGAACTGAGGGACGCTGTTACCCCAACCACTATTCTTCGTACGCGTGTTGGACTGTTGCAACGCGATGGCGACGTTGTGGATGTGGATGGAATTTCACCGTTACGATTCAAAATGAACCCCGGAAATTTCCGGGTCGCTGTGCGCCATCGCAACCACCTCGGGGCGATGACGTTGGCGCCAGTGACGATCGGAACTACACCCGTTGGCATCGACTTCACATCGATCACAACAACGATGTGGGGCATTGAGGCAACGAAGAACGTAAGTGGTGTTATGGCGCTCTGGAGCGGCGATGTATTGCGCGATGGCGTGGTGCAATACACGGGCCTCAACAACGATCGTGACCCAATTCTTGTGGCTGTTGGCAGTACAAACCCCAATAGCACCATCAACGGTTACTTACCCACGGATGTGAACATGAGCGGTACTGTGCTATACACCGGTCAAGGCAATGATCGGGATCCCATTTTGGTGAACATCGGTAGCGTGGTGCCCAACAACACGCGAGTGGAACAGTTGCCCTAACGAAGGAAACGGCCTCGCGACCGTTTCCTTCAACCCTCCACCATTGCGAAGCCATCGACGAGGGACGCACACGGATCAAGTTCCACCACAGAAATGCCCGCTGGCCCTCATCGACAGCTCCCTCTTGCTTCTACTTCTTAACCGTAGTCCCTTGGGCAACCAATTGCTCGATATCGTTGTTCACGCTCAGTATGAGCAGTGATGTGGCCGTGCAGAACACGGGGCTTGTGATGCAGTGGTGACCGCTCCAACTACCGTCCTCGTTCTGGATATTGACAAGTCGGGCAGTAGTGCTCTCATACCAGTTCTTCCAGGTGTTGTCCTTGTTGATGATGAGCGACTCGCCCGTCTGTAAGAAGCTCAGGAATTCCTCCCCACCGTTATTCCCGAACCCGTTCAGCACTTCAGCGCTCTGGGCCTGCACTTTCGCCGCGTTGTAAACATTCCACGCCGTGTTCGCCTTCTCCGCTTCGTCGCGGTTCATGCCCGCATCCGTGAGCGACTCGACCGTCACCGGCTGCTCGGCTTTCACTTTGCCCTCCTTTTTTGCCTTGGTCAATACCTCTTCAGCGTTGCGCGCTTCCTTGGCACTGCTTCGCGTGCTGCCGCTAACTGCGTACAGCGTAACACCAGCGGCGGCGCCTGTAGCAACGGTTCCGGTATTCGCATCGAAGTTCCCTTTTTGGAAATCGCGTGCCTGCTCCAGTGCTTTGTCATCCACTTCGGCTCCCACATGCTGAGCGCTCTCGAGGGCATTGGTCGCGAAGCTCGATTGAAGCACACCCGCCCAACCATTTCCTGCAACACTACCGTTCGCTGTTTGCGACTTCTGGATCTTGCCGGTGCACTTGTTCAACGCCTGTAGCCAACGATCATGCTTGGGATCGTTGCAGGGCATCCGGCCCATCAGGTTGCTCAGGTATTGCGCGGTTAACGCCACATCGATGTTCTGACCCAGCTTCACTTGGATCTGGGTACCTGTGAGCTCTGTAATGTTGAGCGCATCCTGCGGGGAATTCT
>JANNYL010000728.1:0-3624 GCA_031410075.1 Flavobacteriales bacterium | reverse complement strand
CCAGTGCGCTTTTGGCCTTTGGCACCGAGCAGTTGTTTGCTGAAGCCCACGTCCACCCTTCGATACAAGGGGCCACGCAGTATGTCCTCGTAACGCGTGGCATTCGGTGCCCCATAGGGGAGGCCGGTGCCGAATACCAGGCTCACGTGTACCTTGTATGTGGGGAAGCGCGGCATTTCATCCTGGAAGAACATCGCAAAACTCACGCGTTGGTCACCGGGGCGCGGAATGTTGCCGGGTTGCACCAACGTGCTGTCCACCGCCACATTGTCGAAGGTGAAGCCCGGCTGGATCAGGGTGCCGGCAGCGTTGTATCTGTTGTAGTAGAAGTCGTCCGTGATGTTCTCTTCGGTCCGCAGAACAGAAAGAGATGCCCACGATTCAACGCCCTCGATGAACTCACCGTTCAATTTGGTGTCTATGCCCATGGCATATCCGTTCGCGTTGTTCTTCGCGTAATACCTGATGCGCACGTTGTCCAACTCATACGGGATCAGGTCGTCCAGAAGCTTGTAGTAGGCCTCTGCGCTCCATTTGAAGGGTCGGCCCCACATCTTGAACTGACGGTCGGCACCGAGGATGAAGTGGATGCTGCGTTGAGCTTGCACACCCGGGTTCAACACACCTTGGAAATCGCGCAATTCACGATAGAATGGCGATTGATAGTAGAGTCCCGTGGCAAACCAAAAACTATAGTCCTTGCTCGTGGTATCGCCTTTCGCGGAGATCCGTTTCCAGCCGGGATGGTATGCGATGCGCGCCCTTGGGCTCACCACGGTTTGCCCATTGTAACTCCAATTTTGCGCCCGCACACCGGCCACAACCGCCCACGAACGGTCGTTCGCATTGTTCCACTCCCAGACGTGTTGCACATATCCGCTGCTCCTAACGCTTTCGATGTTCAGGCGGCTCTTCACACTTCGCTGAAGCTCCAAACGATCAGGATCCGTTGTGTACGGAATACTGAAATCCGTACTGTCCAACAAGTACCATTCGCTCAGCTTGTCCTTGATCGTTTCACTTCGGGCTTCCACGCCCCACTGCCATTCATGATGGCGGGTTTCCGTGCGTAGCGCATGCCAGGTGCCTTTGTGCGTAATGTTGAGCACTGTGGCCTCCAGGCTATTCCTGGCGTGGTCCAAATAGGTGCCTACGCCCAGTAGTTTGATGGGCTCACCGAAGTTGTCGCTGCCCAGATCGCGATCCAGTTCGCTCAAACGGTATTGGCCAAGAATGTCGAACCGCTCGGTTTCGTAGGTGCGGAAGGCACTGCCAGTGAATTTCAGCAACAGGTCCTTGGTGCTTTTCACGTTCACGTTGAGAGCACCGAAGAAGGTCTCGTAAGCGGTTTTCTCCTGGCCTTCAAAGAACACCGTGAACCGCAAGGCCTGATTGAAATTGCCCAACTCCGTTTCGCGATCGGTTGGGATCACATCATACTTGTTCCGGCTGTACACACCCAGGAAACCAATTTCCACTTTTTCGCTGAGGTCGTATGTCCAATAGCTCTGGAGATCCGTGTACACCGGGGTGTAATTCCCTTGCGTGTCCAAGCCCTTCAGCAAGGCGTTCAGGGTGCGATAGCGAAAGCCAGTTATCTGCCGAAGGCGCCGTTTGAACATCGGGTTCTCAATGTGGAAACTGCCGCCCATGAAACTGGCCGATGCGCTACCTTCGAATTCACGTGGACGTTTGTATGTGATGTCCAGCACGCTGCTCAGCTTGTCGCCATACCGCGCTTCGAAGCCCCCAGCGCTGAAATTGATACGCTCGATCATGTCGGGGTTCGGGAAGCTCAAGCCTTCTTGCTGACCCGCACGAGCCAGGAAGGGACGATAGACCTCAATGTCGTTCACATACACCAGGTTCTCATCGAAGTTGCCACCTCGAACGCTGTATCCACTGCTCAATTCATTGCGGGTTGAAACACCGGCTTGTCCGGTCAAAAGGCTGTTCACATCACCCAAAGGCGAAGGAATGAAGCGTGTGACTTTCGCATCCATTTTGGTGATCGACGCATCGCGAAGCCTGTTCGGTGTTACTTGCGTTGCCGGCAATTCCGTGGCCTTCATGGCAACGTCCAATTGCTCGCGCTGGTTGGCAGCGAGTTGAACGGACCGCGTTATTGTTGGTGCCCCGGAGTAACCGAAACGGATCACCACTTCGCGACCACTAGGTACTGTGATCTCGTATGAGCCGTTCTCCTTGGCGGTAGCCCGGAATTCAGTTCCGTCCACACTCACACTGGCAAAAGGAAGCGCCGTTCCACCTTCACTTCGAACCGTGCCGAACACAGTTCCGGTTTGGGCCTGGAGAAAGCAAGCCGAGACGATGAATAGAATTCCGAAGAGTGCGCGCATCAGTAGGGGAAACCGGTCGCTTTCGAACAAGTGGCCGAAGAGCAAGGGCGACCAAGATAACGGGCCACTTCGGCGGATAGTGTACAAGACTTATGCGCTGGTGGGATCCACCTGCATAACGCCATCGAACAGCATTTCCAGTTCGTTAGCATCTCTGTAGCCATGGGCAATGCCGTAGAAGCGCGTGCCCACCTCAGCTGCAAGGCACGGAAAGCCACTGATGCCCCATTGTGCGACGATCCCGAAGTCCTCTTCGGTCAGGGTATTCAAGCGGTCCTCCGCGAGCAACAAGGTGAACAGTTCTTCATCAAGGCCCAAAGAAGCAGCTATAGGTGGATAGATCGCAGGGTTGTTCAGATCGGCACCTTCTTGAAAATGAGCCTGCTGAACGGCAAATAGGAATTCTATTGCCTTTTCAGGCATCAGGGTTCGGAATGCGATAACGGCCTTGCTGGGTAGAACGCTGCTACTCCATTGAGTGCCCTCCCGAAGGGATGCTTTGAAAGGCTCTCCCATTTTAACGCCGGTTACCTGCTCCAACCGGGGAAGGGCATTCAGGATGTAGTCCGCCTTTTTTCCGATCGGAGCTTCAAGCTCTCCTGTAACCATTCCGCCCAATACCACATGGAATTCGCAGCGGTCATTGAATCGGGCCATTACCTCGTTCAGTCGATGGCCAAAAGCGTAACACCAGCCGCACAGGGGATCGGCGATATAGAGAATTCGAGGTTTGATGAACGTGGTGCGTTGAGGGTTGACTCTTGTGTTCAGGACATTCGGTCCGTGCCGAAGATGCCGAATTTAACGGGAGTCAACGTTTTTTTGGTGCCTACTCCGACACGGTCCGGAATGAACGCCCATAAAAGACTTGCCCTTTATAGGCTTCAAGCCCCTGGTTACGCTGTGAGGATCAGCCCTGAATTTTCAAGGATCGCCTCACGCGATTCACCAAGCTTTCAACTGGTGCCCCTTCACAGCATACCAGCCAATGAAGAGGTAACAGGGGATCATGATCCAGAATGCCGACTGCAGCCCGATGGCATTGAACGTGCCCAACCATCCATAGAGCAGGGGTAACAGCGCTCCACCGGCGATACCCATGATCAATAAGGCGCTACCGGTCTTCGTATGCCGGCCCAATCCGTCTATCGCCAATGGCCAGATCGCAGGCCACATCAACGCGTTGGCCAAGCCAAGCAAAGCAATGCTCAAGACGCTCGCATAGCCCGGTAAAAGCACGATCGTCACGGTAAGCGCAATACCC
>JANNYL010000727.1:0-7955 GCA_031410075.1 Flavobacteriales bacterium | reverse complement strand
GCTCAAGGATGAGATCACCACACCACCGGTACCGAATGTCGGGTCCAGCCAAACCTGTGCATGCACAGCAAGCGAAAGTGTCAAAGTGGTGATGAGCGCGTAACCGTGTTTCATGATGAAAGGCTATGGACGAAGTAATGAACTTTTCCACCTGGATCGAGTCCCGAAAACAGTATCAGCGATCATTGATCCGTGCCATCCATTGGCGTAATTCACCTACGGACTTGTCCAGAAGTGCATCTCCATAGATCGCGTTGTGGTAGAGATCGTTCGACACGCGTCTTCCTGCCTGAAAGCCCGGAACAATGCACGCGGGTGAAGCAACAAACCAACGGTGAACGAACCCATGTTCAGCAGCCACGCCACCCAGTAGCGACTACAGCCACCGCCGAGTGCGCACGCGATGTGAAGTACCGATCGTGTTCAAGTTGCCATAGCGATCGTCATCTACCATGCCGTTGGATCGCGGATCCTAAAAGATGACCATCGAAGGATCCCTGAACGAGGACGTCCAAAATAAACCGGCGATCTTCGGCGCATGCGATTCCTCTTGTCCGCTTTCCTATTGACACTGCCCTGCGCCCTCCTCGCGCAAGACAGCCTGATCACCGTTAACCCGCTGCCCGAGGAAGTGCGTGTGGGCCAGATCTACAATGTGGTCTGGCACGTGGAGGCCGAGGATGCCGAAGTAGAGCCGCCCGATGCCTTCCCCGGATTCGAGAAACTCGTCGGACCGGTCGTAGGCTCGAACGACGAGTACACGAACGGCGTCAGCGTGAGCAGCGTCTCATACTCTTACTCCTTGCGCGTGGCCGAAGCTGACACCATCGCCTTGCCGGATTTCCGTGCCACCGTGAACGGCGAGACCATCACCCACGTAAGCCAGCCGGTACGCTCATTGCCGGAAGGAGGATCCAGCAGCACGCCGGACGCCATGAGCAAAGCATTGTTCCGCGCGGTAACACCCGAGGGCTCGCTCTCTGCCTATGTCCACGAGGACGGCGGCTACATCACGCGAATGGAAGGAATTGATGAGGTGGTGAAGCGCTTCCTCACCGCCAAAGAATCAGCAGCACTGGAGAAATACCTGGACAAACTACTCGACAAGAAATAGGCCCAAGCCTCCCCGCGTTAGGCCCACCCCTATTTTCGCACTTCGCCTCCGCTAAAGCTGCGGCGAACGAAGCATGGCCGAATAGATCGACCTCGGAAGCATCCAAGAACGAGGATCGAACGGCGATCAGCCAATGAGAAGACCAGATGATCACTGTTGTCCGGGGAAAACAGGTTGAAAGCCTGGAGAGGCCCTGCCAATATGGCTCTCAGCGGGATCAGCGCACAGGGGGCTTGCTTTGCGAACAACCGGAATTCGTACGCAGAAACCGAGATCCCGGGTCAGGCCCCGAATGACAGGCCTCACGGAAGCCGCGATAGGCTTTCGGTTGCCGGGGCTGTCATATCGACCAGCACGAAAGGGGGCCTGGGCCCTGCTTCAATGCACCACGATGACGCGCTGCGACCAATACAACTCACCGCTTTGCACATGAAGGACATAGCCCCCAACCGCTAGATCGGATGTGTTCAACCGCACAACACCATCCTGTGATCGAGCCAGACTTAATTCGCGTCCACAAGCATCCAATAGGCGCACGAGCATCGGTGTATTGCGGTCCGCTCCCCTGTCGATCCGGAGTTGGTCATCACACGGCATTGGCGACAGCAGGATGGTTGGGAGAGCCTCCCGTTCCACTGCTCCAACGTTGAGGTCAACGCATAAGGTGCTGTCCCTGGCAGGAAGATATGGCTGCGAAGCCAGAACGGGAACTGCGGTCGCTGCGGCATCGATGATGGTCACCGCCTGTAGCTGCGAGGCATAGGTGAATGTCGTGTCGCTCGTTACCGCGAAGGTGGTTTGGCACAAACCCGGACCGCTAGGCACATTCCCGATCGCATCGGTACGTACCACATACATATCCCGGCCCTGGGCATCGAACCCCTCGGTATAGCCAACAACCAAGAAACCACCTGTCGCGCATGAAATGGCCTTATGGCACACATCCATCTCCGGCCCTCCATAGGCGCGACTCCAAAGTAACTCCCCGTTCGCATCCGTTCTCAGCAAACCCATGTCCTCCCCTCCATCACCGGAATAGTCATGCACGGCGCTGAAGAAGCCTCCACCCTCTACCCCGCCACCGGCGAAGCTTCGCACGGAACGGCCGGCAGAACCATAGCGCTTGGCCCAGATGGTCTGCAAGTCACTATCCAGCCGTATCAGCAACACGTGATCGGGGCCGAAGCCGCCTTCATGGGATTCGCCCGCGATCAGGTATCCCCCATCACTCAACGGTTCAATGACATAGGCGCCGTCATTGTCCAACGCACTAGCGGACCATTCCTGGTTGTCAATTAGAGCACCGAAGGCATCCAAACGCAGCAGTTGCACATTGTAGAGCGCATCACCCCCCACATAGCTGGCTGCTACGGCCAGCAACTCACCGTTCGGTCGCTCCACCACACCACCACCCAACGTATTGAGGCCTAACCGATAGTTCGTTGTCCACAGCACATTCCCCACCGGATCCATGCGCACCAAACCCATGGAATACGATGCACTTTGGCCAATAAAAGAGGCCACCGCTCCACCATCCGCAGTGAAAGTGAAGTTGTAACCTAAGGCAAGCGTGGGCATGTCGAAGGTGCGGATCCAGAGCACCACCCCTTCCGCATCCAAGGCCAATACGTAGGCCTCTGAGCTCCCATCATCATCCAGGTCGCACGATCCGGAACACCACAACTGCCCATTGGTGCGTTCGCTGATGTCGTAGACATACTCGTTCCCCGCCCCGCCCCATGTTCGGCTCCAAAGCACAGCTCCTGCTGCGTCCAGTCTCACGAACCATGCATCCTTGTCCCCACCCACCTCAGCGGTATACCCACCGAGCACATACCCGCCGTCATTGGTGGCTGTCGCACAGAACGCCTCATCGTCCCCTGCGCCTCCGATCACCCGTTGGAAATAGGTTTGCGCGTTCGAGGTAACGCATAGAAGAGCGCTTATCACGAAAGAGAGCATCCGTTGCATGGTTCGTTCTTCGCGGTGTATGGTGAACGAGGTGAGTTCGTACCTCTGTAAAAATAGCTCGGATCTCCGCTGCCACCAAAACCGACCCACCCGTTCATGCACCTTCTCGCCGTCCGCAGATGGCACAAATGACACAGATAAGCTCAATGCCCTGTCCTGGCATTCATCTGTGACATCGGCGTCATCTGTGGAAAAACAAGGCGAGCCAGCGAGCCGCGCATTCATCTGTGACATCTGTGCCATCTGTGGAAAAGAAAGGCGAGCCTGCGAGCCTACCCATCCTCGAAAAAAAGGACTACGGACTACGTTCACGATGAACGAAAAGATCGATGTCGAACCACCCAAGAACGAGGACTTCAACAACCCGAAGATCTAAAACCTCAACACCTGCCGGTTGGATCTACTTCGATGATCGCTCTGGCGCGGTAGCAACAAGCACGCAACTTTCGGAAAACACTTGCGGCCATGAATACCTGTTCTCTATTTACCTGTGCGTCGCTTTCGTTTGCGGCGATGACCAGTATGGCGCAAATCGTGGATGCGGGGCCCGACACGAGCCTTTGCGTGAACAGCTATACCATGCAGGGAAGTTCGGTGCCACTGGGAGCGACTGGCTATTGGGTGTTCTATACGGGCTGTGGGTACCTCTTCGACCCTACACAACCGAGCACCATGGCGATCGATCTATGCTTCGGTGTGAACGTGCTTGGTTGGACCATTGACAGTGCAGGTATCAGCACCTCGGATCTGGTCGCCATTACCGTGTACGATAGCACTATCCAAACAGCGAGTGCAGGTGTGGATATCCAGATCACCATTCCGAACACGACGGCCTTGCTGATCGCGAACCCTTATGCCTATCCCTGTTCGTGCCAATGGACGATCGTTCAAGGCAGTGGCGTGATCGGTGATGTTGCAGAACCTATCACCTATGCGTACGGTTTGACTGTTGGGTCCAACCTCTTCGCTTGGACCTGCGACAACGGTGCATGCGGGATCACGTCCGACACCATGATGGTCGAGGTTCTGGATCCGACCGGACTTGTTCCGCTTTCCTACAACGGTCCAGTTATTTCGTACGATCCGGTTTCCGAAAGGATCATGGTCTCAACTTCGGAACCCGTGATGGATCTGCGGGTCATGGACATGAATGGTCGGATCATCAGCAACAACGCCATCGATCAGGGTCTGTATATCGCGGCGTTCAGGATCGGTGACCAGAGCTTCTGGCAACGGATCGTGGTCGCCCGCTGATCTGCATTCGCTTGATTAATGGCCTTGGGCAGGGTGTACACATCGAGTGGTTCGATGATCGGAAGAAACTGCGCCATGGCCCACTATAAGTTGCACCACATTTGGAACAAACTGTGCGCATGAACACCAGAGCCATTGCCAGCTATTCCGCACTGCTCCTTTCCTTCACCACGCTTAAAGCACAGGTGGCGGATGCAGGGCCGGACACCCTGATCTGTAACGGCACGTACACCATGCAAGGCAGTGCTGTACCGTCCGGGGGAACGGGAACCTGGATCCAGATAACCGGTTGCGGAACGATCATTGATCCCGCTTCGCCGAACACGCTTGTTCACCTCTGTCCGGGAGAGAACACACTGGCCTGGGTGGTGGACGACAACGGTTCGATCTCGAGCGACACCGTGTTCATCGGTGTGTCGGATCTACCGTGCATTCCGGCCGCGGGCCCGGATCAGACCATTGTCGGGCCACCATTCACGGCCCAACTGGCGGCGAATTCCTGTGTCTTCCCGGCCACCTGTTCTTGGACGGTTGTCGTAGGAAGCGGCACAGTCGCAGGCCCCAACGATCCTAACACCATGGTGAGTGGCCTGAACGTTGGCGCCAACGTTTTTCGTTGGACGTGCACCACAGGGCCATGCGTCTTCTCCGATGACGTGATGCTCAACGTGTTCGTATGGACCGGGATCGGATCGGCCACGACGGAACCCGCACCGGTTTTCTTTCTGGATACACAACTGGATCAATTGCGTCTAAACGGATCCGGGAAAGTCGATGGGCTTACGCTGACAGATATCCAAGGAAGGGCCATGGAGCTGCGACAGGTCGGATCGGATCGTACATGGAGCACCGCGCATTGTGTTCCCGGCTTGTACATCGTACGGGCCTTTGTCAATGGCCAACTGCACAGTCACCGTATCGTGTTGGACCGCTGATCCCGCATTCCGCGTGAGGGGCCGAAGCGGTAGCTCGGCGATGGCGGATGAGCGGATACTGTAGCGCATCTTCGCGAACCGATCACCCCGCCCGGACATCGCCTCCGACCGACCCTGCACCCGATCGCCACGCATGCGCCACCTCCTTTCCCTCATCGCCCTTTCCCTGCTCACCACCGGCGCCATCGCCCAGGAACTCAAGCTCCCGTCCTGGATGCACGGGGCGGTGGCGAAAGAGCGCACACCAGCTGAGAACGCCCGCGAGGACTCGATCATCTACGCGGCATTGGAGGTGGATCCCAGTATACTCTACGCGGCGTTGGGGCTGGATTCCATTTCACGGAACCAGTTCATCGGCACGTGGTCCGCGCGCCTGACCTTGAAGCAGGAACCGAAAGAAGATATCGTGGTCAACTACTCGGGCTGGGCGGATACCACACAAGCCATCCTCACCATCAACCTGTTCGGCAAAGGCGAAGTGACCTGTTTAGCCGATCTGCGAGCGAACGCAGTGATCATGGCTTCCTCCGCGAACGACGAACGGAAGGCCACGGTGAAGAGCATTCAGGACCTGGCTTACACGAACAGCATGATCATCGACGCGAATCGGAAAGGTGAATCCGCCACAGCCACGAAGCGCAAACGGACCCTACTTGAACAGGTCTGTACCGAGCATATCGCACGCAGTGGCCGAGACACCACGCGCTATTGGGTATCGAACATCAAGCGGTCGCCTTTCCGCGATGCCGTCCATTGGGCGCCACTTACCGGTCCATACATGATCTTCGGCCAAGTGAGTACCGTAAGTGAGCATATGCCCCTGCGCATGGAGGAAGGGAAGAAGTTGGTCTTCGAAGTGACAGCCGTGAAACGCGGCCGCCAACCCCGGCCCGCGTTCGACCTGAGCACTTACACCGTGACCGATGAGCGCAAGAGGAACACGAAGGCGCTCGCCCTGCGGAAAGGGCCCTCGCCGATCTGGCAGCCGCGAAAACCCCGCGTTAGCTGGCTAGAAGAATCAGACGGCGCGCATGAGAGCGTACAAGAAGGTATGGGACCAGCGGAGGGAGATCTCCCGGTACCACCGCCGATCGCAGAAGAAGAGGATATGATCTTCAACCTCCAAGCCGTGCAAGAACAACCGCAGTTCCCGGGAGGTGTGGTCGCGATGCAGCGCTACCTCGCGCAGAACATCCGCTATCCGGAGATGGAGGAGGAGGCCAAGATCCAGGGTAAGGTGTACGTAGAGTTCGTGGTCGGTAAGGACGGCTCTATCCGCGATGTACGGGTGAGGCGCGGTGTCTCCACTGGCCTCGACAAGGAGACCGTGCGGGTGATCAAGACCATGCCCAAATGGAAACCGGGAACCATGGGTGGAAAACCGGTCGCGGTGAGTATGGTCTTTCCCGTGGCGTTCGTGTTGCAATAACCGGAGCGGACCAGAAACACAAAAGCCATGCGTTCATTCCTGCTTGTGTTCAGCATCGCCCTGACAGCCGGGCTCCAAGCTCAGCGCGTGAAACTCCCTTTCTGGATGCTCCAGGATCTGGGCTTGGTGGACTATACCAAGGAAGCGATCATCCAGGATTCGACCTACCTCGCTTCCCTTCCGGCGACCAAGGCCGCGAACCTCCGGTTCCGTGGTTCCTTTTGGGGCGATCTGGAAACGAGATCGAAAAGCGACACGATGAGAACGCGCTTCCACGTTGATATCAGCCATACAAAAGGCACGATCAAGATGGCCTCCCGCAAAAGCATGGTGTACTACTTGATCGACTTCAAGGCCAATGTCGCCGTGATCGCGATCGAAAAGGACAGTACACGCACGGCCACGATCCATAACCTGAAAGACCTGGTCTCGCGGAACACGCGGGCCCGGCAAGCGGAAGCCCCACTCCCGAAACCGGTGGATCGACAACGGACTGTGAAGGTCTACGACAAGGTGTGCAAGGAATTCGCATTGATCGTTGGCACCGATACCACCCGCATCGGTGTGTATGGCACACAGGTATCGCCATTCGTTGATGGCTGGAATTGGATGCCGCTCTCCGATGACATGCCGCTCAGCGTGTTCAGGCTGGCCGCCCGCTGCGGCGATCCCATGCCCTTGTTCATCTCCAACGCACAGATTGAAATGAAGGTGTACGAGTTCTTCCCGAATGTAGAACCGCCCGAACCGCTCTACAACCTGACCGGTCACGCATTGATCGACCGCCGGGGCAAAGCACCCGTGCAAATACGACCCGCAGGACCGGTCCGTGCCATACACCCCGCCCCCATCGAACTATGGGACTACCTGATCAAAAAGGGCTACATGGAACCGCCGATGATGATGGAGTGATGGATCGCAAGAACAAGAACCATGCGTCCAATGCATACAAGCTTGATGACCTCAACATGGTGAAGCCCACTGACAGGAAGAGCACGATGAAGAAGACCGACCTCGGCTCTGGCCATTTGCATATGACCGACCAAGCGTAGTGCAAGCCACTGCGGCTGATGAACACACCTTCTCATTCGTGATGCGATCGAACAACACCTCTCCTGCCGCCCGAAGGTTGACCCGGATGCGCTACCGGCTCTGCTGGTCGGTGATCATCCTATTGTCGTCAGCGGATTCGATCGCGCAGTCGAAAGGCCTCGGCAGTTGGAACATCCTGAATGTGCAGTACAAGTGGAAC
>JANNYL010000726.1:0-1215 GCA_031410075.1 Flavobacteriales bacterium | reverse complement strand
CCTTCAACGCACCGGTGCCGAACTCGCGCTCTACGTACTCATCGAAAATGATGGGGATGCTACGGCCGATCAGTGGCACCAACGCCCGCTTGCCTTTCAGGTGAGCATAGCGCTCATCTTCCGGATGCACGGCGATGGCGGTGTCGCCGAGGATCGTTTCTGGTCGGGTCGGTGCAATCGTGATCCACGTCTCGACTGCGCTCGACGTGACAGCGCTGTCGTTTTCGATGGCATATCGCACATGGAAAAGGCGCGAGTTCACCTCCTTGTGGATCACCTCTTCATCGCTCACTGCCGTTAGGGCCACGGGATCCCAGTTCACCATGCGCTGGCCGCGGTATACGAGCCCTTTCTTGTGCAGATCGATGAACACGTCGAGCACGGCTTCGCTGAGCTTCGGCTCCATCGTGAAGCGTGTGCGGTCCCAATCACAACTGGCACCAAGCTTCTTCAATTGCTCCAGGATCACACCCCCGTATTTCTCCTTCCACGCGTGCGCATGCTCCAGGAATTTCTCCCGGCCGATCGCGCTCTTCTTGATCCCCTGTTCGGCCAGCAGGCGCACAACTTTGGCTTCCGTGGCAATGCTCGCGTGGTCGGTTCCCGGGACCCAGCAGGCATTCTTGCCCTGCATACGAGCGCGGCGCACCAACACGTCCTGGATGGTGTTGTTCAGCATGTGCCCCATATGCAGCACCCCTGTCACGTTCGGTGGAGGGATCACCACGGTGTACGGCTCGCGGCCATCGGGCACGCTGCGGAAGTAGCCGTTGTCGAGCCAATACTGGTACCACTTGCTTTCCGTGGTGGAGGGGTCGTAGCGCTTAGGGAGTTCCATAACGCCGCGAAAATAGCCCGGGGGGCTGTTGTACAGCGCCAGCGGAAGGAGGATCAGGTCCCAAAGAGCTCCGCTCATACAATTACATTGGCGCCCCATGGGAAAAACGCATGCAGGGTGTCCTCTTTGCGGTGGTACCAGGAATACACCGCATCCGGATTACACGGAACATCATTTGGTGCGTTGCACCAAGTGTGGTTTCCACTACGCCGCAATAGAGCCCAGCAACGAGGAGTTGGCGAAGTATTACGGCAACTACCCGATGCCAGAAAAACTGTCGCCTATCACGGCACAGCGGTATGACGAATGGCTGCGATCGTTCCTGCCCTACCGTATGAATGGTCGTTTATTGGATATGGGTTGCGGAGCGGGCATGT
>JANNYL010000725.1:0-3632 GCA_031410075.1 Flavobacteriales bacterium | reverse complement strand
TCCGAAACTGGATGTCCTTTGCTTCGCAGTACTTCGATGGCTTGCCCCATCAAATGCATTGCACCAAGCGCATGGTGGAAGCGGGTGTGCAGCGCTCCGGGATACACCAGGTGCGATAGGCCGAGCTGCTTGATGTAGCGCAGCCGCTGGAACCACGGATGGTCGATGAGGCGCAACACCGTGGGGTGCGGCACCGTGATGAACCCGTATATGGGGTCGTTCAGTATTTTTTTTCGGGTCGTCACGATCAATTCTTCAAGCCCACCGGGGCATCGGACCTATCTGCATGCCTCGGGAACGAGGTGCGGAGGATAAGGCCTATTTTCACGCTCCGAAAATAGATGGCTTTTCCGGCACGTTAGGCTGGAAACCCACAACCTCCTGATGAACGCAAGTATCCTTTGGGCCGACGACGAGATCGATCTGCTGAAACCACACGTCCTTTTTCTGGAGCAGAAAGGCTACCAGGTGACCACGGTGAACAACGGCCTGGACGCCTTGGATCGCGTAGGCAAGCAAGAGTATGATGTCATTTTCCTGGACGAGAACATGCCCGGCCTCAGCGGCTTGGAAACGCTTTCCCGCATCAAGAACATGTCACCACGCACGCCGGTGATCATGATCACCAAGAGCGAGGAGGAGAGCATCATGGAAGATGCCATCGGCAGCAAGATCAGCGATTACCTGATCAAACCCGTGAACCCCAACCAGATCCTGCTGGCGCTGAAGAAGCATATTGATGGCAAGCGGCTGGTCAGCGAAAAGACCAATACCAGCTACCAGCAGAATTTCGGCAGACTGGGTATGCGGCTCAGTGATCGGTTGAGCACCACGGACTGGATGGTGCTCTATGATGAATTGGTGCGCTGGGAACTGGAGTTGAGCGCCAACCCGGACCAAAGCATGGCCGAAATACTACGCAGCCAATGGGCCGAAGCCAATGATCTCTTCTGCCGGTTCGTGGATCGCAATTACCTGGATTGGATCGCTGGAAAAGGAGACACGCCCCTGCAATCGCACAACTTGTTCAAGACCAAAGTGGCACCACTGATCGATGAGAAAGGCCCGCCTTTGTTCATGGTGCTTATCGACAACCTGCGATTGGACCAATGGCGTGTGATCGAGCCTATCGTAAGCGAGTACTTCAAAGTGGAAGAGCAGGGTTTGTTCTACAGCATTCTTCCAACGGCTACACAATATGCCCGCAACGCGATCTTCGCTGGTATGATGCCCGCCGAGATCGAGAAGAAATTCCCCGGGAAGTGGATCAACGAGGATGAGGAAGGCAGCAAGAACGCCAACGAAGAGGAGTTCCTCGCTGCACAACTGAAACGGCTGGGCAAGAACGTGAAATACAGCTACCACAAGATCACCAATATCACCGCTGGAAAGAAGCTCGCTGAGGGCATGCACAACCTCATGGGCAATGCGCTGAACGTGATCGTCTACAACTTCGTGGACATGTTGAGCCATGCCCGCACCGAGATGGAGATCATCCGCGAATTGGCCGAGGACGAACCAGCATACCGCTCACTCACGAAGAGCTGGTTCGAACACTCGCCTTTGCTGGACATGTTGAAGTTCATCTCCGAAAAAGGATGCCGCGTGGTGATCACCACCGACCATGGAACCATTCGCGTGACCGAACCGAGCAAAGTGGTGGGCGATCGCAACACCAACAGCAACCTTCGCTATAAGCACGGGAAGAATCTTACCTATGAAGCCAAGGATGTGCTGGTGATCAAGGATCCCGCGAAGGCGATGCTGCCGCAAGCCAATGTGAGCACTACGTATGTGTTCACCAAGAAGGACTTCTATTTCGTCTACCCGAACAACTACAACCACTTTGTCAACTTCTTCCGCAACACCTTTCAACACGGTGGTATTTCCATGGAAGAAATGTTGGTGCCTGTGATCCAACTGAAACCGCGTTGATGCCCGAATGAGCACGCTGTTGCAACTGCACACACCCGAAGAGGCGACCGACCTCGCTGCGGCCATGCTCAGCGCCTGCCACGATCGCCGTGTGTTCGTCTTCCAAGGTGAATTGGGCGCAGGGAAAACCACGCTCATCAAAGCGATGTGTGCGGAGCTGGGTGTTGCGTCCGGCACCAGCAGTCCATCCTTCAGCATCGTGAACGAGTATCGCACGGCCACCAACCAACCCGTTTATCATTTCGACCTTTATCGATTGAAGAACGAGCAAGAGCTCGATGGTATCGGGTTCACAGAATACCTGGATAGTGGCAACTATTGCTTTGTCGAATGGCCTGAGCTGGCAAAGAAGCACCTTCCCGTTGGCGCAGTAACTGTGCGTATGCGGGTGAACAAGAACGGTGACCGCACCATAGAAGTATCGCTATGAGCACGAGCAGTGAACTCCTGAGACAGTTGGCGCGCGAAGTGGCACTTTCGCCACAGGAACAGCAGCTCGCCGTCGGCCATAAAGGCAAGAGCCTCTTCATCGGGATCCCGAAGGAGACCACCTTCCAAGAACACCGTGTGCCGCTGACCCCGGCCAGTGTCGCCGTGCTCGTGGGGCGTGGCAATGATGTGGTTGTTGAACGCGGTGTGGGCCAAGCCGTGCAGTTCCAGGACAACGATTACACCGAAGCGGGCGCCATGCTCGCGGAAACCACCGAGGAAGTCTTCAAGGCCGACCTGATCCTGAAAGTGGCGCCGCCGGGACAGAAAGAGATCGATATGCTGCGCCCGAAGCAGATCCTGATCAGCGCGTTGCAGATGACCACGCAGCCCAAGGACACGCTGCGCAAGATGATGGACAAGAAGGTGACCGCTGTGGCTTGGGACTTCATCAAGGACCGCGAAGGCATCTACCCGATCATTCGCGCCATGGGCGAGATCGCAGGCAACACGAGCATCCAGATCGCTGCGGAACAACTGAGTACCGATAAGGGCGGACCTGGCCTTATGCTTGGTGGCATCAGTGGTGTAGCGCCAGCCGAAGTGGTGATCATTGGTGCAGGAACGGTGGGTGAGTTCGCAACTCGTGCCGCGCTCGGACTCGGTGCCAGTGTGAAGGTTTTCGACAAGAGCATCTATCGGTTGCGCCGGTTGCAGAGCGATCTCGCGCAGCGCATTTATACGAGTGTTATTCAGCCCGATGAATTGCGGCGCGCCTTGCAACAAGCCGATGTGGCGATCGGTGCATTGCGCGCGGAACACGGGCGCACTCCGATGGTGGTGAACGAGGACATGGTCCGCGAAATGAAGAACGGCAGTGTGATCGTGGATGTGAGCATCGATCGCGGTGGTTGCTTCGAGACCAGTCGTCTCACGAACCTCAGCGATCCCGTCTTCAAGAAATTCGGCGTGGTCCACTATTGCGTTCCGAACATCGCCAGCCGCGTACCCCGGACCGCTACGTATGCGCTCACGAACATATTCACGCCACTTCTGCTCAGCATGGGTGATGTGGGCGGCTTTGAGGAATTGATCAAGCGCGATCTCGGATTGCGTCACGGTGTGTATCTGTTCAACGGCGCGCTCACCAGCGAAGTGCTTTCCGAGGCGTTCAGACTTCCGTACAAGGACCTGGATTTTCTGTTGGCATCGTTCTGAGGTATGTGGACATGTGGGCATGTGAACATGTGGTCATGATGTGCTCCAAA
>JANNYL010000724.1:0-4603 GCA_031410075.1 Flavobacteriales bacterium | reverse complement strand
GGGGCCATGTAGTTGCGATTGTCCCACTCTGTACCAGCAGCGGCTGCACCTGCGTATGGGGAGGTTGCCATATAAGGATATGAGCTGTAGGTTGAAAAAATGAAAGAACCTGCACCGCCACCGGCAACTTTGTCCAATGTGTAAGGCATGGCAACCCGAGCCTGATTTCCGTAGGGTATGATGTAGGTCCCAGCAGTGTTGCCGATTTCCCACCTGATCTTGTTCTGTGGGGCTTCAACCCTAATGTTGTCCCTGATAAAAGGAATCGTAACTATCCCATTAGCGTTGGGATTATCGATTACCAAGTAAGCGCCACTGTTTTGAAGAGGCCTTGGGTCGGGATTGAACATGAGCCTGACCGTGTCAGTTGCACTGTTCTGCAATACAAGTTGCGCGTTTTGTGCGATTGCGGTGAAGCTTGTGGCACTGGCAAGCAATAGAAGGAGTAAGGTTTTCTTCATGGCAGCGTCAAATGTAGGAGAAGCGGGTTTGAAACACAAGCCCCCCAAGGCACTTTTCGCTCCTCGCGGGGAAGCCTGAGGGTCGGTCGGGGTTAGTGATGCTGGAAAGCCTTGCCAGAAGCGGATCAGGTGCATATTGTGGAGGTTTTTAGGCAAGGGAATACGTCCGTTCCAATGGGGATATGACGTAAGAACTGGTGGAGGGTTGCCGCACCGGGATAACTTGGCCGCAACCGTTTTTCAACAGTGGTTCAAAAGCAGCAGTACTCTTGGTCTGGATCCCTGAATTGGCGGGCCTTGGCGGCGTTCGACCAGGTGCTCGTACGCCGTTCGGCCGATACCGGTGAATGGGTTATTGGGATGGGAGTTGTTCCTTCCGCAGACCCATTTGGGAACGGGTATGGGGCAATTGGCCACTTGAGCTTCAATTATGCGGATGCCACCGACCGCATACAGAGCAGACATGTGCCGGATGGATCGTTCGCTGAGCATGAATGGTGGGCGCCAGAACTACTCGTTCAGTGCAGGGAAGGGACGGCGACCGAATGGACACAGGGCCTATCTGCACAAGCCAATAATGGCCGTTGGCGTACCGAGCTTTTTTCTCCCATGGTATCCGCACCGCCACCACCAAGGGCCAACTGGCAGCGACACACCCCCAAGGAGCGCTACTTGCGGAATGCGGAACTATTGCTGCATCACATCCAGCAGGGCGACATCTATGAAGTGAATTATTGTACCGAACGCAGTGCTATGGTTCCGGGTCTGGACCCCTTCGACGCATTTGAGCGATTGTTGCGGCATACGGATGCGCCGTACGCGGCACTTTACAAGAGGGGACATCACTTTGCCCTGTGCATGAGCCCGGAGCGTTACCTGCGCATCGAAGGCCGAACCGTGACCACCCAACCCATGAAGGGCACACGAAAGCGAGGTGCCAGCGCGGACGTCGATGTGGAACTGATCCACGAACTGACGACAGATGCCAAGGAACGAAGTGAGAATATCATGGCCGTTGATGTGGCGCGGCATGACTTGAGCCGGGTAGCTGCATCTCGTTCCGTGCATGTGCCGGAGCTTTGTGCCGTGAAGACCTACCCACATGTGCATCAGATGGTAAGTACAGTGCGCGCTGAGCTGCGTGAAGGACTTAACGCATGGGACGCGGTGCGCGCCACTTTCCCGATGGCCAGTATGACCGGTGCCCCCAAACTGCGCGCATTGCAACTGATCGACCAGGTTGAAGAGCAGCCTCGTGGACTTTTCAGCGGTGCTTTGGGCTATCAGTTGCCTGACGGTACAATGGACCTGAACGTGGTGATCCGCACGATCACCTACAATGCATCTACTGGTCGCGCCTCGTTGATAACCGGGAGTGCCATAACCGCCCTTAGTGACCCTGCGGCCGAATGGGAGGAATGCGAGCTGAAAGCGAGGAGTGTGCTGAATGCGCTGGGCCATGTTGCATGAAGTACGGCAAGCCATCAGAGGCTCGAACATGCTTCAGCATGGCGAGGCAGTGCGTGTTGCCGTCAGCGGGGGAGTGGATAGCATGGTATTGCTGCATGTGCTGAGGTCATTGGGATATTCGTGCAGCGTTGCGCACGTCGATCACCGTTTGCGAGGTGCCGAAAGCACCGGGGATCGGAATTTCATAGAGGAGTATTGCAACAAGTACAACGTTCCGTTCCGTTCTGTGGAAGTGGATGTGCGATCGCGTGCAGAAGAAGGCATTGGTTCGGTTCAGATGACGGCGCGTGAACTTCGGTATGGATGGTTCGAAGCATTGCATGCGGAAGAACCCATGCCCGTGGCGTTGGGTCACCATCAGGATGATGCGACGGAAACGCTTTTTATCAATTTGCTCCGAGGGACTGGACTTCATGGTTGGGCGAGCATTCCGCCGATCAGTGGCTTTTTCGTGCGTCCATTGTTAGGTGTGAACCGGGCCGCCATTCTCACGTACGCAACACAACACCAAATTCCGTTCCGGGAGGACAGTAGCAATACGGATCCGAAGTACCTGCGCAATAGGATCAGGCACGAACTACTTCCGATGCTCGAAGATCTGAGGCCTGGAGCCCTCGGGGCTATCGGGAGGTCGGTTGTCGCATTGCGCGAGTTGCAAAGCGCCGCTGATCGATCGTTGATCCGTGAACTGAGCGGATCGGTTCCTGAACCGAACGCGCCGTTCTGTCTGTCGTTCGAGCGGGTGGAAGAATTGCCTTCCGCACGGATGGCTTTGGAGCTGATCTTGCGGCCGTTAGGATTCCATCCCAATATCATTGATCGCATCCGTTTGGCGATCACAGAACGTTCGACCGGCGCGGTTTTTCGAACAGGCAATTGGTCTTTATGCATAGACCGTTCAGGAATTATCGTTGAGCACGTGAAAGGTGAATTTCCGCGCTATATCATCGATCAGGAAGGGGTAGCGAAAACACAGGCATCGCCGTTCCAATGGCGATCAGAGAAAGGTCCTGTGCCTATTCCCGTAGGCATGCATGAAGTGGTTTTGGATGCCGATAAGCTTGAATTCCCGCTAGAACTGCGCCCATGGTGCGAAGCGGACCGGATCAGGCCCATTGGATTGGCAGGTAGCAAGTTGGTCAGTGATATTTTGATCGATGCCAAAGTGCCGATGACCGACAAAGCCGGTTGCTACGTATTGACCAGTGGGGATGAGGTTGTTTGGGTGGTGGGACACCGGCTGGCAGAAGGTTTCAGCGCAGGCGCGCTGACAGATCGTGTGCTGAGGATCCGATCACGGGAATAGGCCTTGTTCAACGCTTGACATAGGGCTATGAAGGAGCGAGCGTGCTTGGCTTCAGCTTTTTTAGCGAACATCAGCCGAACCTCGGGATCCCTACCATTGTCGCATCGCGGACCGCGCTATAGCAGCACAGGACTACTTTAGCGCACCTTCGGAAATACACCCATGCGACGACTCCTTTCGACTCTGGTTTTTTTGTGGGCAAGTGCACTGTCTTTCGCGGGTGCACCCGTAAAGTGGACGTTCGGCGTTGAGACGACGACTGAGGGCCTCGCCATGGTGACGTTAACCGCCGAATGCGAAGAAGGCTGGCACCTGTACGCGCTCACGCTTCCCCGCGATGATGGTCCCTTTCCAACCGTGATACGATTGACTCCTTCGGCAACGTACGAGCAGGCCGGAGCCATAGTTGAGCCTACACCATTTGAACTGGAGGATCCTAATTTCCAAATGCTTGTGCGCTATCATGAGCACTCCACCATTTTCCGTATTCCAGTAAAGCGCCTCGTTAAGAAGGGCCTATTCCGTAAGTTGTTCTCGCGCCATTCCAAGAAAATCATCGATATTGATGGTGAAGTGGAATACATGTGCTGCAATGACAAGATGTGCCTTCCACCGGTTACCGTGAAATTCAGTGTACCGCTTCCGGCGGCGAAGTAGATGATGAAGCGACTTCTTCTTCTGGCGTCCATCGCCCTTCCGATCTTTCTTTCAGCGCAAGCTGGAAACGGTGCCAATGAAGGTCTGCCAACTTGGGCCATCACATCCACAAAGACGGGTGAAGGCGCGTACGATCTGCTCTTTCGGGCGGAGATCAAAGAGGGCTTTGTGGTCTATAGCCAGCATATCAACCCCGATATCATCGGACCGTTACCGGCCGTGTTCGGTTTCGATACGATCCCGGGCATTGAGGTGGGTAAAGAGATCGCGGAGACGGGAAAGGAAGTGAGCGAGCACGAAGACCCCATGTGGGATAATGCGGTGATCAAGAAATTCATTGGTAGTGTATCGTTCACGGCGTCGATCAAGAGTTCGCTTCCGGATCCGGTGGTCAGTGGTTGGTTCGAATACCAGATCTGCAACGATCAAGCGTGCTGGCCAGATAGGATCTACTTCAAAGTTCACCTGGCCGGGAACACTGCCCAGATCTGTACGATCCCCTGTGATCTGGATACAACAAATTCGAAAGGCCCTGCTGAGGGAGGTGGATTGTGTAAGCAGTACCTGCTCCCCAATGTTGATCTGAAGAACCCCGTCAATTCCTGTGGTGCGCCCGCAGAGGAAGTGCCCACGTCGCTCTGGGGCATTTTCATCCTCGGCTTCCTAGGGGGCTTGGTGGCGCTGCTTACACCGTGCGTTTTCCCCATGA
>JANNYL010000723.1:0-1277 GCA_031410075.1 Flavobacteriales bacterium | reverse complement strand
TGGGTTTTACAATGTGCGAGTGCTGTGGCAGCAGCGGATCATCAGGAGCCACACACACACCCAACATTTCGGGATCGACGGTTTCCTTCCAGGCGAAACGCATGGGACGGTAATCGCAATGACGGTTGTTGGCATGGCAATGCGAACAGTTCATATCCACATACGCGCGGACCCGGTCATTCAAGCTCTGGGAAGGATCGTCCCAAAGTACCACGGTTTCGATATTAGCCGGAAGGCCGCTATTGAGGTAACCCACCTCTTGCCATTTGGCCAATTGGTTCATTGTGCCATCCGCATAGGCCAAGTCCTTGTTCAGATTCTGGGGCTTAGGGCCGATCGGAATGGGCAAATTGTCCCGCTTATGGCAGGTCTGGCATTCGGCTGCAGAGGGGATCCGATAGGTGGTACTGTGCTGGGATCCGTCATCGTTCAGCCATGTTAGCGGCACGTAACTGCCCAAAAGGTCAAGGGTTGCCTCGGTCTGCTCCGCATTCCAGATATAGTCAGCGAATTCCCATGCCCCGTTCCGTTTGAACAGCAATCGCGTTTCGAGGATCCTCGTAACGTCTTCAGGCTGCACATGGTCGTAGTAGAAGTTCTTGATCAGCACCGCGCCATCCGGAAAATCGAGCACCGTGCTGTCGCTCACATAACTCGCTTTTGACCCAGCTGGCATCCACACAAAGCGCTTTTTGTGCGCATAGTCCGAAAACAGGGGAGTGATCACCTCATAGGGAAGCACACCTTGAACCGGAGAAAGTGCGGAAAGGTCTCCCTGAAAGAAGTTGTAGTCCGTGAGCACCGGATAGGGCACCAGGGCAAGATCAAAAACAACGGGTGACACTGGCTGGACCGGATCAGGATCCGTTACTACAGGCTCATCATCGTCATCCTTCTTACAGGCAGCAACGGCAAATGCAATAAGTAAGAGCGCGAGTAGTGCTTTCTTCATACAACCAGAACAGCTTGGGTTAACGCGTCCCAAAGTACATGTCACAGACGCACCGCCGGACCATTCCGATGCCTGAGTTGCGTTCTAAATGGTAAAGCTGACCGTCCAAGGGTTCTGATCAGCCCGTCCCAGAGGTCATCGGCATCCCACATCTACCTTGTCCCCGCACCCGCGCCAAAACCGTCTGAGCATAGAAAGCATGTCCTCCGATACTGCCCCTACTACTTCATCCATCCCCCCCGAGCAGGAAGACAAACGACTCTTTCTTCTCGACGCGTTCGCCGTGATCTATCGTGCCTATTTCAGCTTTATCAACGCGCCCCGG
>JANNYL010000722.1:0-2733 GCA_031410075.1 Flavobacteriales bacterium | reverse complement strand
CAGGGCAGTACGATGACGATCATGAGGTTTTTTGGGCCACTGGTGCCTGCTTGATGATCCGAAGCAAGGCGTTCCATGAAGCAGGCGGGTTCGATGACCAGCTTTTCGCCCACATGGAAGAGATCGATCTGTGCTGGCGATTGCGTCGCACAGGCTGGCGTATCGGCTATACGAGTTCTTCGATAGTGTACCATGTGGGCGGCGGCGCGCTTGGCTATGGCAGCACGCGCAAGACCTATCTCAATTTTCGAAATAGCCTTTGCGTCCTCACAAAGAACTTGCGTTCACGATGGATCTTTGGCCGGATCCTGCGCCGGTTCATCCTCGATGATTTTGCCGCCCTGAAGTTCCTACTGGAAGGACATTCCGACCACGCCTGGGTTGTAGGCCGTGCACACCGACACTTCTGCAAACGACTTCCGGCTTTGTTGCGCGAAAGAAAACGCCTTGCGAAGTTGGAAAAGGACGTCGACCTTACTGGTCAATACACCCGCAGCGTGGCTTACGATCGGTTCATCCTCGGCCAGAAGACGTTTCCGCAACTTGACCAACGAGCCTTCACTTCACGCCGCGCGCGAGCAGGTGATCGATCGCCAAGCGATATCCATCCATTCCGAAACCGGTGATCACACCCACGCATTTGGCCCCTGTGATCGAGCGCTCACGGAATTCTTCACGTGCATGGATATTGCTGATGTGAACTTCCACAACTGGAAGTGATAACCAGGCGATCGTATCACGAATGGCCACACTCGTATGGCTGAATCCACCCGCGTTCAGAACAACACCGGAATAGTTGCCAATAGCACCTTGAAGTGCATTTATCAATTCACCTTCGATGTTGCTCTGTACGAAGTCGATGGTGTGGCTTGCGAAAGTTGAACGCAGTTCGACGAGGTAGTCTTCAAACGACCGTGTACCATAAAGTTCAGTTTCCCGTGTACCAAGCAAGTTCAGGTTCGGGCCGTTCAGGACAAGGATATGTGCCATTGTGTGATGCAAGTGTAGTGAGCCCTTCCTTTGCCACGTGAACATGGACAGCGCACCCCTTGCCGAACGTATGAGACCCCGCGACCTGGACGAGGTCGTTGGCCAAGAGCATCTTGTGGGGCCAGAGGGGATCTTGCGCAAGGCACTAGCGGGCGGAATGCTGCCGAGCATGATCCTATGGGGCCCACCGGGTGTGGGAAAAACAACCTTGGCCCGCTTGATCGCGGAGCGCCTGAAGAGGCCTTTTCATTCGCTTAGCGCCATCAATAGTGGTGTGAAAGATGTTCGGGAGGTGATCGAGCAAGCTGGCGGTGCAGGATTGTTCTCCCGTAGCGCGGTGCTTTTCATCGACGAGATCCATCGCTTCAGCAAGGCACAGCAAGACTCGTTGCTCGGCGCAGTGGAAAAGGGAACGATCACGCTGATCGGCGCCACCACGGAGAACCCATCGTTCGAAGTGATCAGTGCACTACTCTCCCGCTGCCAAGTGTATACCCTGAAGCCATTGGCAGAGGAACAATTGCAAGACCTGCTTCAGCGTGCCATGCGTTCGGATGCTCAATTGAAGGACCGTCCAATCGAACTGAGAGAAACTGAAGCCCTGATGCGGGCAAGTGGTGGAGATGCCCGCCGGTTACTGAATACCTTCGAATTGTGCGTGAAGGCAGGTGGCGATCCGCCGATCGTCACCGATGCGCTTGTGATGGAAGTGGTGCAGAGCAATGCAGCGCGGTATGATAAGCAGGGCGAACAGCATTATGACATCGTTAGCGCGTTCATCAAGAGCATGCGCGGTAGCGATCCCAATGCAGCGGTGTACTGGCTGGCGCGTATGGTGGAAGGCGGTGAAGACGCGGTCTTCATAGCACGCCGGATGTTGATCCTTGCGAGCGAGGACATTGGCAATGCCAACCCCAATGCGCTCTTGATGGCGACGACCACCATGCAAGCCGTGCAAATGATCGGATGGCCCGAAAGCCGCATCATCCTTAGTCAGTGTGCTATCTACCTGGCTTGCTCGCCAAAGAGCAATAGCGCCTATATGGCGATCGCCGCGGCGCAGGCGGAAGTGAAGAAAAGCGGTGATCTTCCAGTTCCTCTTCACCTGCGCAATGCGCCCACCAAGTTGATGAAGGATATGGGCTACGGGATCAACTACAAATACAGCCATGATCAGCCAGGGCACGCTGGTGAGCAGGAGTTCCTTCCTGAAAAAATCAGCGGAAAGACGTTCTATGAACCGGGGGGCAACGCGCGAGAGCAGGAGTATTCCGCGATGATCGAACGGGTGTTCAAAGGAAAATACCGGCAGTGATGACCGAAACGAAGGCGAGGTCAAGCGGAAACGCTAGCGAGCGCGCTCGTTCTCGATAAAACTCTGATGCAGGTCGTAGATGATCCCAAAGGCAACTATCAAGCCTCCCAAAGCTTGCTCGACCATCTGCCAAAGCACATCCACCACGATGTACATCATACCCCGATCGGTGAACGACATCCCGAACAGGAACGCCAGCAAGAAGACAATGAACCCAACAATAGCGCCAACAAGCATGCCTTTGAGCGGAAAGCCTTGCTTCAGCCCGATCCAATTATGCTGAATTCCTTGGTGGGTTGCGATCGTAATTCCCAGTCCGATGATCAGGTAGGCCAACCCAGAAAGGCCCAGATAAAGACCTATCGGTATGCGCAATTCGCGCAAGTCGTTCAGTGCCACACCATGCCACAGATACGACAAGCCATACA
>JANNYL010000721.1:0-4348 GCA_031410075.1 Flavobacteriales bacterium | reverse complement strand
TTCACCTACACCGTTGTAGGCGCAGCTCCTTGCGCGAACGATCAAGCGAATGTCACAGTGAACGAAACAAGTGCACCGTTTGCCGGTGCCGATGGTGCCATCGCCTTGTGCTCAACGAACGCGATCACCGATCTGTTCCCCTCTCTCGCAGGTGCGCAATCAGGCGGCACCTGGACAGCACCTGATGGATCGAGCTTCAACGGGTCAATTGATCCCTCTAGTGCCTTATCCGGTACCTATGCTTACGCGCTAGCTGATATTCCGCCATGCGCAGGCGACGATGCTGTGATTGCCGTTACGATCAACGCTCCTCCACCCAGTGGTGTGAATACCGCGACATCAGCATGCGAAACGGCCCCCACCCTGAACCTCTTCGCTTTGTTCAATGGCCAATTACCAGTTGGCGGAACGTGGACCGATCCGAACGGCAATTCTACGAGCGATCAGTTCGACCCTGATCAGGATCAAACTGGAACATACACATACACGCTGCCTGCAGCCGCTCCATGCGTCGCTGGGATCAATACCGTAACGCTCGCCGTGGATGATGCTCCGTTCGCAGGTGGCGATGGCGTTCTCTCCTTGTGTTCCTCCGGTGCGAACAACGATCTCTTTGACGCGCTCGAAGGTTCGCCTGATGTCGGCGGCAACTGGACCGATCCGTTGAATGCGAGTGTGAACGCTGTGGTGGACCCGTCATTCGCGCAAAGTGGATCATACACATACACGGTGCCTGCGAATGGTCTATGCCCTGGCGATGATGCTAGTGTGTCGCTTTCCATTGCCACAGCGTCAAATGCGGGAAGCAACAGTGCGGTCTCGCTTTGCGAAGATGATGACCCATTGGATCTGTTCTCCGCACTGGCGGGGACACCCGAAGCCGGTGGATCTTGGACCTTGCCGGGTGGTGGCGCCAGTGTCGATGTTATCAATCCTTCCACCGCCCAATCCGGTAACTATACCTATACGGTGAACGGCAATGCCCCATGCCCGAACGTGAGTGCTTCAGTGACGATCGATATTGGTGTTCTGCCTTTCGCCGGAACTGATGCATCGATCGCACTATGCGCCGAAGCAGACCCTCAACTTCTATTGCTCATGCTCACTGGGGCTGATATTGGCGGAAGTTGGACGGCTCCGGACGGCACTGGTTCCAGCGGTCAGTTTGATCCTGCGACCTCTGTGGAAGGAGAATATGCCTACACCGTGATCGGGAATGGTGCTTGCTCGAATGTCTCCAGCACCTCGACCGTGGTCACTTCCGTGCTCCCTTCGCCTTCGGCGCTTTTCTCGGAAGACACGTTGATCGGATGCGAGCCACTTACTGTGCAATTTGTGGTGCAAGACCCTACTGTGCTTCAAGCGAATTGGAACTTTGGTGATGGCGTATCGTCGAACGCAGGACCTACCACATTGCACAATTACAACTATGCCGGGTCCTTCGCGCCCGCAGTTCAGGTTACCGATAACAATGGATGTACGGCCACAGCCTCTAGCACGAACAGCATAAGCGTGCTGCCTCTGCCATCCGCTTTTTTTGCGACAAGTCCAGCCGTGGCCAGTGTCGCAGATCCCCATGTTCTACTGGTACCTGCTTGTAATACGTGCACTTCATTCTTGTGGGTGATCGACGGTGACGAGATCGGATATGGTTCGCCGCTGCATTATACGTTCCCATCGGAAGTAGGCGGTGAATACGAGGTTTGTTTGCAGGTGTCCGACGCCGGCGGATGTGCTGCATCGTTCTGCTCAACAGTGTTGGTGCGCGATGAATTGGCCATTCATGTTCCCAATGCTTTCACTCCGGATGGCAACGGTGTGAACGATAGCTTCCTTCCATTCGTCAATGGTGCGGATGCCGAGAATTACGCATGGTATGTTTTCGACCGTGGGGGTGCGATCGTCTTCCAAAGCAGCACCATTGGTGAAGCGTGGACCGGTGGACTCAACAATAGCGATGAGCCTTTACCACAAGGTGTTTATGTGTGGCGCATAGTTGTGCGCGAAGGCTATTCCAGTGACCGGAAGGACGTGTTCGGCCATGTTACGTTGGTGCGGTAGTTCGTTCTCCCGATCCTTCGAGTACAACGAAAAAAGGGCCATCTCTTGCGAGCGGCCCTTTCTTCCAACCTCGACGGATCAGTTCTTGACCAGTCGGGTACGCGCCAGGGGTCTGCCTTCCACATCCAGCGCGATGACGATATACGTTCCAGAGGCCAACATGCCCAGATCCGAGCGTGTGGTGAATATTGTTCGGCGCACCAGCTTGCCTGTCAGGTCGAGATAATTCAATGATCGAACTAGCGGATCGCTGCACGTGATCACCACTTCGTTCGAAGCAGGATTGGGCCAAATAGTCAGAGCCGAGCCCGCGTTCACCTCTTCGATAGACACCTCTTCGCAGCTATCACCAATTCCATTGCCATTGCTATCCGCTTGATCCCAATTCGAGACCCAAGCGCAATTGTCGCAGAGGTCACCCACCCCATCGCCATCGAAATCCAATTGGTCGGCGTTGAAGATCAATGGACATATGTCGTCGCAATCCAGGAACCCGTCACCATCGGTATCCGGGTTGGGCTCCAGACCTGTCGAACCGCCGGAGCAGGCGCCGCAATTGTCCGTGCTCGCTGTTCCACCGATAACGCCAGCGCAATCGACCAGTTGGCCAATGCACGTGCAATCCAACATCCACTGGTCGTTACCAGTAGTTGCATCATTGTCGTCACAGACTGAACCTGGCAATGCTGAACCTCCCGGTGTTCCAGTGCAATCAATGCTGCTGGAGTTGCCTACACAGTTGCAGTCAAGCGTCCAGAGGTCATTCCCGTTCCCGGGTATCCCATCATTGCATGGCGAACCTGGTAAAGCGCTGCCACCGACCACGCCTATGCAATCGATCAACTGACCGACACAGCCGCAATTGTTGTTCCACGTATCGTTGCCTGTGTTCGCATTGTTGTCGTTGCAGGCCGTGCCGGGCAGCGCACTTCCACCAACGGTGCCTTGGCAATCGATCAGTTGACCCACACAGAAACAGGAGGCGGTCCAAGTGTCGTTTCCCGTTCCAAAGTCGCCGTCGTTGCAGGCTGTGCCGGGCAGGGCAGTACCATTCGGCTGGCCAAGACAATCGATAACGGTCGATGTTCCAGCACACACGCAATCGGTGCCGTAAATATCGTTTTGAGTTCCTTCATCATTGTCGTCACAAGCGGTTCCAATTGTGGCACTTCCGCCAGCAACCCCTTCGCAATCCAGGAGCAGACCTTGACATTCGCATCCTGCGGTCCAAGTGTCGTTGCCAGTATTGGCATTGTTGTCATCACAGGCAGTTCCTGGCAAAGCACTTCCGTTCGGAGTTCCGAGACAGTCCAGCAGGACCGGTGTTCCACTGCAGGTACAATCCGTAGCGTACATATCGTTCCCGGTATTCGCATCGTTGTCGTCACACGCCGTTCCAGGGATCGCACCTCCATTCGGGACTCCGAGGCAATCGCTACACGAGCTATTCGGCACCGTACCGGTGTTTCCGCCAGCGCAAACGCCACACGCATCAATGGCCGCAGTTCCGTTCTGATCACCGTTGCAATCGAGCGAGATCATTGTTCCTACGCACACACAATCCGTATTGAACGTGTCACTCTCCGTGTTCGAGTTGTTATCATCGCATGCCGTTCCGGGAAGTGCACTTCCATTCGGAATACCCAAGCAATCGAACATGATCGACGTGCCCGTGCAAGTGCAGTTCGCAGCGTAGATATCGTTTTCGGTATTCGCATTGTTGTCGTCGCACGCTGTTCCAGGTATCGCACCTCCGTTAGGAACACCCAAGCAATCCGTGCATGTGCTATTTGGTACTACGCCCGTGTTTCCACCCGCGCAAACGCCACATGCATCAATGGCTGCAGTTCCGTTCTGATCGCCGCTGCAATCGAGCGGGATCGTTGTTCCCACGCACACGCAATTCGTGTTGAACGTATCATTCTCCGTGTTCGAGTTGTTATCGTCGCATGCCGATCCCGGCAGTGCACTTCCATTCGGCACCCCAAGACAATCCAACACCATCAGCGTTCCCGCACATTGGCAACCTCCATCGATCACGTCGTTGACAGTATTCGTATTGCCATCATTGCAAAGCGCACCCGGTTCAGGATTCCCACAACCGCAGTTCCCAGCCGCGATCTTGTTCGGATCGTTCGGACAACCATCATTGCAATTCGCTGTGCCATCGGCATCGGCGTCCGTATCCGCCACACCGCATCCACAGATACCCGCTGCGATCTTGTTCGGATCGTTCGGACAACCATCATTGCAATTCGCTGTTCCATCGGCATCGCTGTCCGTATCC
>JANNYL010000720.1:0-4272 GCA_031410075.1 Flavobacteriales bacterium | reverse complement strand
ATGGAATTGAAAAGGAAGGGCCTTTTACAATGGAAAGCGTTTCTGTTCCCGTTCAGCGTGGTGCTTCTGTTCTTCCTGAAATTCTATGTTCTGTTGAGCATGGTTCCCGCACTCATCGCCTACATCTGGTGCCGTAGTACAGGTGATCGAAAACCGTTCCTCAAGTTCGTCCTGGTGTACGTCGCATTCATCACACTTGGGTTGAACAGCGATCTGTTCTACCCGCGGTTCGACATCCTTGAGGTCTTATGGGTGAAGCAGCGGGATTTCATCGGCCTGGCTGTGGAAGTGAGTGCCGGAAGCTTGGTTCAGGTGACACCCCTGGAGCCCAACTTGCTGAGCTTTATTTCACAGGCACCGCATGCTTTGTACATGACGTTCATATCCCCGATCACCACATGGAGCAATGGGGTGCTGGGCTTGATCAGCGCAGCAGAGAACATCCTGCTCTTCTTTCTGATGGCTGCCGCTTTCCGATACAAGCGTGCATGGAGCGCGGTGGACAAACCGTTGCTCCTTTTCTGTGTGGGGTTCTGCTTATTGCTCGCATTGGTGATCGGATGGACAACGCCGGTGATCGGAGCGCTGGTGAGATATCGTGTGCCGCTCCTCCCCTTCCTGCTGATGGCTGGTATGTGCATCGCTGACCCAAAACGAATTCCGTGGCCGAACTGGTTCGCCACAAAATCACTGTAGAAATGAGGCAACTGTTGCTTATCGGATGTTTATCGATCGGTGTGATCTCGCAAATGGCTTGCGGATACAAGCACAAGGATGCCGATCTGGTGATCCACAACGCGCGGATCGTTTCCATGGACAGCGAAGACCGGGTATACGCAGCCATGGCCGTAAAGGACGGACGGATCATTGAGCTTGGACCAGAACAACAGATCCTGAACGAGTACTCGGCCAAGGAGACATACGACGCTGCGGGACGCTCGGTATATCCTGGTTTCATCGATGGGCATTGCCACTTCTTCGGTTACGGTTTGAACAAGCAGAAGATCGATCTGCAAGGGGTGAAAAACTGGGATGAAGCGATCGAGCGAACCAAGGCATTCGTTGCATCACACCCGAAAGCCGACTGGATCCTGGGTCGTGGCTGGGATCAGAACACATGGGTGGAAAAGGCATTTCCGGATAATTCGAAACTGAACGAGCTGTTTCCCGATAGGCCTGTGCTGTTGCAACGGATCGACGGACATGCCGCGATCGTGAATCAAGCGGCTATGGATCGCGTTGGACTCACGGCAGCTAGTGTGATCGCCGGTGGCATCATGGAATTGAAAAATGGCAAACCCACCGGTCTGCTTGTAGACAATGCGGTAGATGTGTTCCAGAAGATCTTCGACGACGCTGACGAAGCAACAAAGCGCCAAGCCTTGCTGGATGCACAAGCGGATTGCTTCGAGAAAGGCCTCACCATGGTATGCGATGCCGGACTTGATGTGGGCACGATCGAGCTGATCCAAAAAATGCAAGCGGAAGGCACCCTCAGGATCCGCGTTTACGCGATGGTGGCGGATCAACCAGAGAATTTGGAACACTTCACGAAGACTGGTCCAATAGCAACGGACCGGTTGTGGGTACGTGCGATCAAAGTATATGGCGACGGTGCCTTGGGCTCTCGTGGGGCGCTGTTGAAACAACCATACGCTGACGTGGATAGCGTTCACTATGGTTTGCTACTGAAAGACCGCGCGCACATGTTGGAGGTCGCGAACTGGTGCAACGAACACAACTTCCAAATGGCAACGCACTGCATCGGAGACAGCGCGGACCGGTTCATGTTGGATGTGTATGCTGAAGTTCTGAAAGGCACGAACGACAAACGCTGGCGCATCGAGCATGCCCAATGCATGGACCCTCGCGACTTCCACCTGTTTGCCGAGAACAGCATTATCCCAAGCGTCCAACCCACCCACTTGGTCAGCGATGGGCCTTGGGCGATCGATCGCATCGGAGCGGAGCGTTTCAAAAGCGCGTATGCGTGGAACACCTTGCACAAGCAGATGGGCATTGTTGCTTTAGGCACCGACTTTCCGGTGGAAGCGATCGATCCATTGGCGACCTACTACGCTGCCGTTGTGCGCAAGTACCGCGATGGCTCGGAGATCAAGGGCAGCCCAATGACAGAAGCACTTTCCCGACAAGATGCAATGCTCGGCATGACGCTCTGGAACGCGTTGGCTTCATTCACAGAGAAAGACCTAGGCACCATCGAAACCGGCAAACGCGCAGACTTCACGGTCGTGGATCGCGACTTGTTGAAGGTCGATGAAATTGGACTTGGAAAAGCGAAGGTGGTGGCCACTTGGGTGAATGGAGAGTGCGTCTATAAGTAATCTTGAGAAGGCAACCTATAAGGAGTGTGACGTCTTTCGTGTGAATTACACAACTATGCCCCATCCACCCCCTGCCGTCCGCGGCATGAAGTTCACCTGCGCCCGCTCCTGGGAAAGCATGACACAGGTGGATGGCGGCCGCTTCTGTGAAAGTTGCCAGAAACCGGTGATCGACTTCACGGCGTGGAAACGCGAGGATCTGATCGCCTATTTCAAGGGGAAGCCAGAAACCTGCGGGCAATTCGAACCATACCAAGTGGACCCGACCTTGATCCCGCTGGAAGATGTTGGCAAGGGTTTCCGCCGAGGATTCTTCGCCTCTATCGCGGCCTTGGCACTCAATTCATCGTACGCTCAGGATGTGCCTGCTCCTGCTGCTACTGAACAGGTTACAGCGTCACCGAATACAGGCAAAAGGATCCAGCGCAGTACGGATCATCTTACTTCCCATCCCCGCAAAACGTGGGATGTAAGTCCGGTGAAGCCGCCCGAACCCAAGAGGAAAAAATATCGCACCTACGTGTCGTGGCGATTTCCGTTCCTGCACGTGGTAAAAAGACACATCAGGGGTAAGCGGTCGGTCCGGACCCTTGGGTGTCCGAGTTTCTAGCACGATCAGCTCAAACTGCGGAAGCGAGTACGCGCTCGATCTGTTGAAAATGCCTTTCCTGATGTGCGATCGGAAATCGGAACGCATCGCCAGCCTTGAAACGCACCAACGGCCCAAGCGTACTGATCACCCGCAGGCGGTTCAAATCCGTTCTCTTTGCCCGGTTGAGCAACGCTATGAATTGTTCACTCATCTGAACGAATCGATCAAGGCTCTGCGTTGAGGCCCCTTGGTTCCTCGGAGGGTCGAACATCCGCATCGTCTTCATTCGCCAACTGATATCACCGTTTGTCTTGGGTCGCATGGCGTTCGTGAAGTAGTTCCCCAGCCAACCCGGCTTGAATTCGCTATTGAAGGAAAGGGCTCCAGCTCCTTTCTCAAATGCGGATCCCAACCCGTTCAAATAAACGCCGCTGCTCAAATTCATGTGTTCGAAGACTTCCACGGTATTCCACTTTCCGGGTACTGGACGTTGCAATAGGGCTTCGGCTGGAAGCTGTCGAATGATGTTCGTTCGATCGATCTGCTGCCGCAATGTCTTGGAGAGATCAGCAATAAGTTGAAGTGAGTCCATCGGCCCGAGTGAATTAACAGCGCGAAGGAACGAGGCCGGGTACGAGGGTCACTTGACCTGGATCAAGAACGCTTAGCGCGAAGGCGGCTGAACGTTTCCGGTTTCATGCGCAAATAACTCGCAATGTCTTTCTGAGGAACCAATTGCAGCAGCTGTGGGCTTCGATCGACCAAGCGTTGATATCGCTGCCCCGCGCTCAGGCTCAATTGTTCGATCTCACGAGTGGTACGACCGACCAGCAACTCTTCCAGAATGAGGCGACCGAACCGGGCCATAGCCGGTAATTCGTTGAACGAACGCTGAAGATCGTCATAGCGGATACCGAACAGTAAGCTATCCGTGATCGCAAGCACATCGATGCGGCTTGGCTTGCGGGAAACAAACGAATCGTACGCACCAGACCAACTGCCATCATACGAAAAGCCCAAGCAGATCGCCTCCCCGTCATGAGGAAAAGACAATCGTTGCACACCGCTTTTCACAATATAGAAGTGCTGTTCTACTTCTCCGATCTTGGAAACGTGCGCTCCCCGGGTAAAAGCATATTCCTGCCAGCACTGGGCGATGTGAGACCAGTCGGTATCCGATAAAGGAACATAGCGTTCGATGGTTCGCCGGACCAGCTCCATTACCTATGCTTTTTCAGCAAGCATTGCTTTCGTATAAACGTATCCCAGCCGCTGAATTTCCGCAGCCCGGCTCAGATCGAACATACCGAACCGTGCAAGCTCCAGCGGTTCCAC
>JANNYL010000719.1:0-1583 GCA_031410075.1 Flavobacteriales bacterium | reverse complement strand
TTCCGGACCAGCAGGGGCTGATCGACATATCGAGTCTGTCTATCGGGCCCTGGATCATCCGGATCCCGTCAACCGGCGAACGACTGCGATTGTTGGTGATGCAGTGAAGATCAGCGGAACGCACCTGGATTAAAGCGAAAGCCCCCCGAAACACCGGAGGGCTTTCATTCAGACAGGTGGAAGGTTATCGGTTCAACACCGATCCACCATGTTCACAGAGCATTGACAGCCAATTCGAACTGCGCCAATGTGGTTGGGGCAAAGGACATGGGCACGGACATGCCGTTCGCTATGGTGACGGTCTCGAACGCCGAATAGTATTGGGTCCCGTTCCGGTACAAACCCACGACCACTGCATTCATACCCACAGGCACTACTTGCCAGGTCTGATAGGTCTGTTGACCGGCCTCCTGCATGCTCATGACAGCGTTCTCAGTTGGGAAAGCGACCCATAGAACAGTGCTATCCGCGGGTTGACCGGTTGGTATGGTAGCCTCTAATGTGGTTGTACTCGGATAGTTGAAGAAATAGTCGCAATTGATCCATTGAAGTGAGTCGAACTCGAACTGGTAGAACACGTTGCTCGATCCAGAATCCTCGACGAGCGTAACCGTTACCGAGTCCACCGGATCCCAGAGCATGTTTCCTGCCTGGTCTTCTGATCCTGAGAAGGCGCGCATGTTGTTGTCCGGTGTGGCATCGGGTATTCTTATCCTTACGGAGCCGTTCACTACGCTTAGTTCCTGTCCCGCTTGTGTAGCGCTCAAGCGCACTTCGCCACCGCTCCTCAATAACCGGTATTGGCCACCGTCCCTCCCTACGGTCTGCTTGTTCATCCAGATCATGTCTCCAATTGTAAGCACTTCCACAAGCTGGATCTGCACGCTCCCAGTGACCACCGAGCCATTCGCATAAAGGAAGGCATTCGGCTGCACATATACCCTCGTTCCATGAGCGCCATTCATCTGCTGAAAAGCATTGGCGGTTATCGTAAATGTTTGGGTAGCGTCAGCCACATGCTCATCGAACAGTTCGCGAAAAGGCCCGCCGCTCAACTGTGGCCCGACACTGGTCCCTTTGTTGCAAGCGTTGAACAGCAATACGCAGGTCGCTACACCGCCGATCAGGATCCGATAATTCATTGAAAACGGTTTTAGTGGGTTACGACAGCATGACAACCTAAGTGGCTGATCCGTTGCTTGAAGTCCGAAAAGCTCCAACAAAGCCTGGAACTTCCCTTTCTGCAAAGCGAAAGCCCCCCGAACCACCGGGGGGCTTTCATTCACATCACTACCAAAACCAGTTGAACGCTCCCATTGCGTTCTTTCCATTGACGAAGCATACATGAAAAAGGCTGCCTGACACTTTCAATTCCTCGCACCAGCAGCTTCCCAGCTCTTGGAAACCAACCAGAGGCCAATGAAGGTGAGCAAGCCGTTCAGGATCAACGTTTCGAAACCGAGCTGGTAGCCAAAGAACAGTTCCGTTGAATGCGCCCGCAATAGAAAGGTTCCCAAGGCGGCATTGATGCAAACCAAAGGCACCGCGGCTTCCAGCAACTTGCTCTTACTGAAAAGACCGAA
>JANNYL010000718.1:0-1856 GCA_031410075.1 Flavobacteriales bacterium | reverse complement strand
CAGGGCGGTGCATCGAATAATTTGTGTGGCTCGGTGAACGGGAACGCGTTACGATTCAATGATGCTGGTTCGCGGGTTGCCCGAACAATACCGCTGGATGTTAGCGCTGGTGGATCGTTGCGCTACGCCCTGAAGCTTGCGAACGGAGTTGCGCCATGCGATGATGTGGACCCGGGTGAGAACATCTTGGTGGAGTACTCGATCAACGGGAGCAGTTGGACCATCATGGCGAATTATTCGGACGCTCAATTCCCGGATTTCGGTACCGTGGTGCTTGACATTCCAGCTGGTGGACAGTCGCCGAACACACAGTTCCGCTGGCGGCAATTGTTGAACAGTGGCTTGGGACAGGACAATTGGGTGCTGGATGATGTGGCCATCGCTACGGAGGACATCACCGGCATCAACTTCAGCTGGACACCCGGTCTATCACTTGATAACCCGACGATCGCTGACCCTCTTTCCACACCAGGATCCACCCAAGTGTTCACCGTGCAGATGACGGATACGCAAACGGGTTGCCCATACGTGGACAGTGTGGAGGTTGTCGTTGCTCCGATCTTCTCGTTGGACCTTACGAACGACACGGCGCTCTGCGGGAATAACATATCCGTTCAATTGGACGCCGACCCTGTTGAGAACGGAAGCTACACATGGCAATGGACGCCGAATGATGGGTCCTTGTCAGCCACAACGCTGCAGTCTCCGTTCGCCTCACCGACGGAAACCACCACGTACATTGTTACGGTGAGCAACCAGATCGGCTGCAGTCGGTCGGATACGGTAACCGTAGTGGTTGTTGAAGCCCTCGTGGCCACCACGTTCGCCACGCCGGATTCCATTTGCCAGGGACAGACCACCCAACTGCAAGTGCAAGCTTTCCAAGGCAGTGGAAACTACCTGTATGCATGGACACCTGCCGGCTCGCTCAATGATGCCAGCATCAGCACGCCAATTGGAACGCCCCAAAGTTCTGTCGTGTATACGGTTACGGTTTCTGATGCGCAGTGCGGTGGCTCGGTCACCGTGCCGGTTTCGGTGTTCGTTACATCGGCACCGCCCATTGAATTGGGCCCCGATCAGTTCTTGTGTCCCGGCGGAAGTCTGGTACTTGCACCCGGCACGGCGCAAGCATTTGAATGGAGCACGCTGGAAACTACGAATTCGATCGTTGTGGACGAGTCGGGCACTTACTGGGTTCGCGCGATCAATGGTGATTGCATCGCAACGGACACGGTAGATATTCTCGCTGCGCCATCGCCGGGTGAATTGGCGACCATTGTTTATGGTTGCGAAGGAAGGAGCGCCGCTCTTTTCATACCGGTTTCAAACGGAACGTACTTGTGGGCTGCGGGGGATACCACGCAGAGCATCTCGGTTTCTGTGGTAGGCGACTATCCGTTCACGGTGATCGATGCGTACGGCTGTTCATACAGCGATATCGCTCGGTTGATAATTGATCCGCTCGGCGCAGGCCTGGTTGTGCCGAACGTCATCAGCCCGAACGGTGATGGGTTGAACGAGCAATTCGAGCCACAGAGCGGGGGAAATCCCGAAGTGGCGGTTACGATATTCAACCGCTTCGGTAAGGAGGTATTCAACTCGCCAACGCTGAACACCCTATGGAATGGGCGTGACAATGGTGGGGCCGTTTCTGATGGTACGTACTTCTACGTAGTGCGTTATAAGGCGGCCTGCGCAAACCAGGTGGAGGAGCAGAAGGGTACGGTTACGGTGGTGAGGTAGGGTTGCGGAAATGTTGAACATCAAGGTTCCGGTTCGGAGCCCTTAAGACGGAAGGAGTTACTTGCTTGTAATTTGAACGGGATAGGGGGCATCCTCACCTAACATTGTTC
>JANNYL010000717.1:0-5604 GCA_031410075.1 Flavobacteriales bacterium | reverse complement strand
TGTTCAACTCTGTGCCCGTGGCGTACGCCGTGATGCCCATACCGATCTGTGCAGGAGCATTGGGCATCGCACGCACGATTGTCGCATGCCGCAAGCTCGTTTTCAAACGCTCCAACGTGATGCCCGCCATGATGGAAAGTACGACCTGGCCTGGTCGAAGGACATTCGCCAAGGCGTCAGCGACAGTGCCAAAGTCCTGTGGCTTCACGGCGATGATCACCAGGTCGCTAGCCGCTACGCCGGCATCGATCGCCGTTGTGACCTGACCTAGAGCTTCCAATCGCTCACGATGGCTTTCGCTGCGCATCACCAAGTGCAGGTCATCAGACTTTACTAATCCGTACTTGCGGAAGCTGCGGGCATAGGCGGTGCCCATGTTGCCGCATCCGAGGATCGAGATCTTCATGGGGCGAACCTACGCGCGTCTTGGATCAGCCCCTACCTCAACAACTGCCCATCATTTCCGAATGGCTTCACCAGTTCATACTTCAGATCCTTCAGCACACTGGCCTTCACGTTGATGCGCACGGTGAAACTTTTTCGTAGACCTAGTGGGATCACGTTCAGGTTGAACTCCCAGCAGTGCATGTCCCAATAGAGGTTCAACGAAGTCGGGGTCCATTCTTCTGCTTCCAGGTCATACCCGCTGGTGAAGCCGAGCTTCCACCATTTGAGGAAGGTGAAGTCGCCGTTGAAAAGCAGGCTTTGACTTTGCTGGTCGGCGAATTCGGTTTCTTTCCAGTTACGCGCCAAATTGTAACTGTAGTTCACGCGTAAGCGCCATGGTACATTGAAACTCACATCGGCACCTTTGGATGGATCGGCTTCACCTACCACCGGTTGGGTGTTGTTGTTCACAGGCTGGCTCGTTGCACTCTGGCCATAACGGGGGCTCTTCAATTCAACCCCGGCGGCGAGATTTGCGTTCAGAAGTCTTGCAAGACGGCCATCCTGTTCGCGCTGTGTGCGCGAAATGCGAGTGCCAGCAGTGTTGGTGGAGTAGGGGTCCCACACGCTCGAAAGGTTGACATCCAGCACGTTGAAGAACTGTGTTCGTGCACTAAGGTTCACCGGGTTCCAATTCAACGAATCCTTCAGCAGGTCGTAGCTCGTACTCAAGCCAACGAAATCGAGGAGCTTGATCTTCTTGAACTGTGGGTCGCCCGCGGCGTCGGGCTTGTTGTCGAGCACTTTCGCTTCCAGACTTTGCACCAGACCCAGGCTGAGCATTCCACTTTCAGTAGCGGGTGGTGCGCCGTAAATGCCGATCTCGTATGGGTTGTATGAAGCTTCGCTGCCCGCGGTTCCGAAAGGGCCGAAGACGCGCGTATCGTTGCCAGGAGTGTAACTGAAGCCCGCGTTGGGTGTGATCACGTGGCGGATGGCCTTCAACTTCTTTCCACGGAACGTGTACATGCCGTATAGCTTGCTGGTGAGCGAGGCGCCCGCGCTCCAATCGAAGGGTGCGGCGAAACGCGCTATGGTGTCCGTGATCACGGTGTCTTGTTCCACTGTGTATGTCTTCCGCAACTGGTCGAAGTACATGCGATCAGTGAAACGTACTTCAGGGTTCAAGGAGAAGAAGCGCGACTTGAACGACGTGCCTATCGCCCCCGTATGGCGAAGTCCGTTCCGCATTTGGCGAGCCAGCACGGGCAGGTTATCAATGAACAACTGATCCTCGGTCGTACTGATCCGATTGTCGAAACTGCTGCTCCAGCTAAGACCGATGTTGTCGGTCCAATTGCGCCCACCAACGTGGTCCTCGCTTCGGAACCAGTCTGCCGGGAACACCCGCTGCACATTGAAAGTTGCGGTGGGCAGGGTAAGGTCAAACGTCTGGTTCAACGTGTTCTGGCTATGTCGAAGGCCAACCGCCAAACTGTACGGTTTACCTATCCACAGGTGGTTCCATTGCACATTGCTCTGGAACGTATTGCTCAGATAATCGCCTGTGGAACTATTGAAGTTGTTGGTGAAATTGGTGCTGCTGCCGATGTTCACGCTGCCTGTGAAGCGATCGGTAAGACTGGCTTTGGGATCCACCACATGGTTCCAGCGAATGAAGAAGTTGTTCTGTTTGCTGAAGTCGGGGTACTCGCGAATACTGTTCAGCAATGTGCTACGGCTGATGTCCAACGATCCACTGTAACGGTAACGTGTCCTGTATCGCGAAACCGCGCGCAAGCCCCAACTTCCCCGGCTGTAGATGTCGCCTGTGAGTTGAAGATCGAAATGCTCGCCGAGCGGCAAATAGTACCCCCCGTTCAGAAAAAAATACCCGAGCTGCGGACTGTTGCCATATGTAGGCACCAATATCCCGGCGGATCCATTTTGGTGGTTCGGGAATAGGCCAAAAGGGATCACGAGTGGGGTGGGCACATTCCCGATCTTCATGATCGCGGGACCGGTCACGATCTTGTCATCCGGTATCACCATCATTCTGCTCACCGCGAAGTGGTAATGCGGCTTCGGCCTATCGCATGTGGTGAGCATGCCCCCGCGGCTGTGAACTTCATCGTTCGGAAGTCTTTTGCTCTTATGCGCTATGGCGTACAATTGGTCTTCCGTGGTGCGCACCTCGCGGATCATGCCCTTCTTCGAACGGAAATTGTATCGGATACTATCGGCGGTCACCGTCTTCCCGCCTTGTTTGAACTCAGGTAGGCCAGTCATGTGGCCGGTGCTATCCGGCGCACCAAAGGCCTGTGTTTCTTCGTTCTTCAGGTCCAATACAATGCGCTCGGCGGAAAGCTCCAAACCATCGTAATTCACCTTGGCCGCGCCAAAGAGGTACACGATCTGGTTAGCCAAGTCGTAGCGCATGCTGTCCCGAGCACTGTACGTGACCTCTTCCTTCAGCGATTGCGCGTTAGCCTCCGAACCCATGAATACTGTCAACAGGAACGTGATGAAAACCGCGATCGGCGCAGATCCTGTGCGCAATAGCCCACCTCTACTTTCGCGATCCAATGCGATAGGTTTCTGCGGTGCGCTCATACAGCGGCCGAAAGTAGCGAAGCGCAACAGGGGTATCCGGATGGGGAATATCACACGACCAAAACGATGGATGGCGGCCGCGATGGCCATACTTGGGGTGGTCGCACAGACCTTGCCACAAAGTGCCGGCGACCCCAACGCCATCGATGTGATCTGCTTGGATGCTGGCCATGGCGGTAAGGACCCTGGCAACTTGGGCACTGGCCGTTTCAAGAACACGGAGAAGCAGATCGCGCTCAAGGTGACCAAAATGGTCGGCAATTACATCAGCAAGAACTTTCCAAGTGTAAAGGTGGTTTATACGCGTGAAGATGACCGCTTCATCGAATTGGACGAACGTTGCAAGATCGCCAACCGGGCGAAGGCTGATGTTTTCATCAGTATCCACTGCAACGCGAACGACAATCATGATCCGCACGGCACGGAGAGCTTCGTGATGGGCTTGCACAAGACCGAAGCGAACATGCGAACGGCCATGAAGGAGAACGCCTCGATTCTCCTGGAAGAAGGCCACGCCTTGAAATACGATGGCTACGACCCCAAGGACCCGGAAAGTATGATCGCGTTGAGTTTGCGCCAGAATGCTTACATCGATCACGGTCTCTTGTTGAGTGCCGCTGTTCAGCGTCAGTTCAAGGAACGTACAGGCCGACTTGATAGAGGTGTGAAACAGGCGGGTTTTCTGGTGATCAGTTACACCACGATGCCCGCGATACTGATCGAGCTGGGTTTCCTGACCAACAATGAGGAAGAGGATTATTTACAGAGCGAAAAAGGACAGGAGCAAATGGCCAGCGCCATCTACCGGGCTTTCAAAGAGTACAAGGCCGAGATCGAAGGCACCGATGTGAAAGTGGATGTAGCAGAACCTGACAGCACGGCCGTGGACACTTCCCGCATCGAGCCGAAGCCTGTTCCACTTTCGAAGGACAGCGGCGTTCGTTTCAAAGTGCAGATCACCACCACATCGAAACGAATGGAGTTGAAACCGAAGAATTTCAAGGGTTTGGAAGGGGTGGAGGAGGTCAAGGGCAACGATCTTTGGAAATACATGGTTGGCAATGAGCGAACGCTGGATGCGGCGCGGGCCATGCAGAAGGTCTGCCGAGAGAAGGGATACGATGGCTGTTTCATTGTGGCCTTTGACAAGAGCGGGCAGCGGATCCCCGATCTTCAGCAAGCTGTTACTTTGACCCGCGACTTCTGAACCCGACACAGGTGCCCAAGATCAAACGAGAGTATTCTATTGCCCTAATGGTCATTGGGGCGTTCGTGCTCCTCTATTTCGGCATCAATTACCTTAAGGGACTGAATGTGCTGCAAGGGCGTAACGTGTATTACGCTGTTTATCCGGATGTGAGTGGTATCAACGATGCCAGCCCGGTTCTTTTCCATGGAATGAAGGTGGGGCAGGTGATCGGCACGGAACTTCTGCCGGACGGAAGCGGCAATGTGGCCGTGGCATTCCAAGTGAACGACGACCGGCTCAGTCTCAATAAAGGGTGCAAAGCGGAGATCTACAGCAGTGATCTGTTCACACGGGCGATCCAGATCGTAATGGGTGAAGGAGCGCCAAGCCAACCTGGGGACACACTTAGCAGTGGAGCGCAAGCAAGCCTGACCGAAAGTGTCGGCCAGCAGTTGGATCCGATCAAGCGCAAGATGGAAGGCATGCTGGCCAATGTTGACAGTGTATTGAGTTCCGTTCAATTGGTCCTGAACGACAAGGCTATCGGTGACATCAACGGCAGCTTGTCCAGTTTGCGGGGAACCTTGCAGAACATCCAAGGGACAACACAACGTCTCAACGGGATCCTCGATGCGGAGACTGCTTCCATCAACGCCACGCTGGAGAACTTGAACAAGGTGAGCACCACGCTCGCCAACAATAGCGATGAATTGAACAGGATCTTCGCGAACGCCGATTCGCTGATGGCCGCATTGGGCGATGGTAGACTGGAGAAAATGTTGGCCAACCTGAACGGGACCAGCGAGCAGTTGAAGTTGGCCATGACCAACGTGAACGAGGGCAAGGGCACATTGGGCAAGTTGATGAAGGACGACAGCTTGTACAAGAACATGAACGAAGCCACACGCGAGTTGGATCTGCTGCTCGAAGATCTGAGGCTCAACCCGAATCGCTACCTCAGCATTTTCGGGAAAAAGGACCGTTTGCCCAAATTGAGCGATGCGGACATTGAGCGCATCCAGCAGAGTTATCAGAAGCAACTGAAGCCGTGATCAGCAGCATCGTCTTCGTTGTATTGCTCGGCGCGGCGAGCTGGCTCTTCGGGCGCAACATCATGCGCATCCGGCGCAACATCCTGCTGGGCCGGGATGTCACCATCGACGATCGCAAGGGCGAGCGCTGGGCGGTGATGACGCGTGTGGCCCTGGGCCAGAGCAAGATGATGGCTCGGCCGATCGTCGGCATCCTGCACATCATCGTTTACGCGGGCTTCGTCATCATCAACATCGAAGTGCTCGAGATCCTCATTGATGGTGCGTTTGGTACACACCGCGTGCTGAGTTTTATGGGTGGTTTCTACGACTTCCTAATCGGCAGCTTTGAATGGTTGGCGCTAGGTGTGTGGGTAGCCTGCG
>JANNYL010000716.1:0-6282 GCA_031410075.1 Flavobacteriales bacterium | reverse complement strand
CACTGCGGCCTCGAGCCGCAGTCCTGGCTCGTTGAGCGTCCTCGTCACTGCGGCCCCGAGCCGCAGTCCCGGCTCGTTGAGCGTGCGTTGGAGGGTCCTTAACAAGCCGGGATGACGGGTCAAGCCCGTCATGACGTATGGAGTGCAGGTCAAGCCCGTCATGACGTATGGAGTGCGCGTCCTCGTCACTGCGGCCTCGAGCCGCAGTCCCGGCTCGTTGAGCACGCATTCGTGCCCTACTTCCCAACCTGGGCGGTCTCACTGATCTTACCGTCGATGTAACGTTCGGTGCTGTCCACAATGCCTTGCTCGGTGTAGTAGGTCCACTCACCGATGCGTTGTGAATCGAAGCGACGCGGGTTGAACTGCGAGCGACCTGCACTGCGAACAAGGCCATTGGGCCAATACTCTTTCTGCTCGAAGATCGCCTTCCGCTTGTCGGTGATATGCAACGTGCTGATGGGTTTGCCATCTTCAGCGAAAAGGTCCATTACGGTATAGTATGGGTCCGCTGGATGCTTCTGCTCCTCATACCGCAACTGGCCATTGGGATAATGGTCGGTGTAATGCAGGGCATCACCGTTCACGAAATTCACCTCGGAGCGCACCTTACCATTATCGTGGTATGTGCGCAGAAGACATTTGGTATCGCTGGTTACCTTGAATTCGCGCTCCAACTTTCCAGCAGCGTGGAAGTTCTTGTACACGAGCAATTGCCCATCCTTATAGTAGCCGCGGTGCAGCAACTGGCCATTAGGGTAATGGTCCTCTACCCAACCGGTGCAGGGCGAGCTGTCGCAGAAGCGCACAGAATCGCCACCCAGAGCGGCGTTCAGCGGCTCATACGTTTCTATGGCATCGGTGCCATCAGCAGCGGTTTCGTCGTGTACGTATTGCTCGTCGGCCACCATCAGGGTGGTATCCACCTGCGCCAAGACCTGGCCATTGAGCGCTGCGAAACACAGCACCGGCCAATAAGCGACTTGGAGTATTCTGGACATTCGAAGCGATCGGGAGAGATCTACCCCTGCTACGGTTGTTCGCTAAAAAGGGTTGTGGCCTCGTGGTTTCCCCCTACCTTGGCAGGGCCCGAAAAAACCGAAAAGACGCGGAGCTACTGGCCTTCCATCCCGGAACACACATAGAAACCAGCACAAAAGAGACGCCCTACGCACCTTTGTTGATCTGGTTGCCTCTTGTTGAAAAAAAAATAATTTGTGTGTTTGCCGTTCACACCTTTTACATTGGGCAGCGCTTAACCAGCCCCAACTCTACTTATACCCAACGAAAACAACTGTTCATCGACTCGAAAGAGCAACGCTGACCGCACGAACCAATACGTAACGCACCAACAGAACCGATCCTTATCTGGAACGGATCTTACCAACGGTGGTGGCCCGGCAGCCACCAAGCTCCCTTCACACCCAAACCAAAACCTAGAACATGAATTGTAAAAACTCGACAACTCCACGGCGAACGTCGTGGCGCCGGTCGATGGTAAACATGATCGGAGTCCTTGGGCTTCTGTTCACCATACCATTGAACGCGCAGATCGCTACGATCACGTGTACCGGAGCGCCCGGATCCTTCCTTTCTGGTTCCGTGAATGCTGGAGGAACCAAGAATGACGGCAACATGATCAACATCAACAGCACAACCAATCGCGGTTGGGCTCGGTTTGATCTCTCCACTATACCTGCTGGTGCCATTGTTTCGGCGGTTACGGCCAATTTCACCACCTACTCGACGACTTTGTCAGGTGCCACCAACAACGTATATACATTCACTGGTGATCCAGCAGCCTTATCTGGAGCAGCATTGTATACGGCTTGTGGTAGTGGAACATCCACGAATGCATCATCATGGAGCGCGAACGCATTACAGACCAAGGTTTTGAACGCTACCGGCATTGCCGCAGCACAAGCTGCCGTTGGTGGCTTCTTGAACTTGGGCTATGTACGTGGCTCCACCAACAACTACAACATCGGTGGTTACCCGGCCTCACCCGCTGCAGCCCCAACGGTTGTTATCACCTACAGTGTTCCTTCCCCTTGCAATGCAACACCAGCTCCTGGTAATACCACAGGCCCTAGTGCTGTCTGTCCTGGGGGCAGTGTTGCGCTGGGCTTGCAGTTCCCTACCTCTGGTACGGGTGTAACCTATCAGTGGCAATTGAATACAGGTGCTGGTTTCAACAACTTCGGTACCAACAGCCCAACACAAACGGTTACCCAATCCGTTGCTACATCTTATCAGTGCATTGTAACATGTGCGGGCAACGGCTCCACCACTTCGAACATGTTGGCAGTTGCCATGAACAGTTTCCTTGGTTGCTATTGCATCCCAACCACCACGAACGGTTGCGGTGCAGGTGACCACATTACGAACGCTTCTTTCGCTGCGGCCACCAACCCATTGAACTTCGGTTCGGGTACGTGCATCAGCGGAGGTAGCTATTCGAACTACTTCAGCGTTGTTCCGATCCCAGCGGTATCGCAAACGGACAACGTTTCGATCGCATGTACGGTGAACAATGGCGGACCAGAATACGCGGGTGCTTGGATCGACTTCGATCATAGTGGCGTGTTCGATGCCAGCGAGTTCATTGTATTGAACGGCGGCTTGAGCCAACCCGGCGGAGTTTTTGCCGGAACGGTGAATATTCCTTTTACAGCTCTCCTGGGTAACACCGGCCTTCGTTTCCGTTCCAGCTACAACGCGGCCATTGCCGCAGGTAGCTCTTGCGCAACCTATAGCTACGGCGAGACCGAAGATTACACCATCACTATCGGTGGCCCGCCTGCGTGCTTTGCACCAGCGGTTACAGTAAGCAACATTACTACGACCAGTGCCAATGTTCAGTGGACCTGCCCTGGTTGCACAGGTACCTATTATGTTGAATACGGAGCTCCGAGCTTTACGCCTGGCTTGGGCGCAAGTGCAGGTGCCGGAGGTACGATCCTTGCTGGCAGCCCATTCGCTGGCACCGGTCCTGTAACGATCCCTGGACTTACTGGGCTTACGAACTACAAAGTTGTGGTACGCCAGGAATGCACCCCGGGTGTGTTCAGTGTGAACTCCACCGTACAGAACTTCTCTACGCCATGCGCTTCGGGTAGCTGTAACTACATTGTTCGCATCGGAGACATCTTCGGTGATGGTTGGGATGGTAGCCAATGGGAACTTCGCCAGAACGGCATTACCGTAGCGGTGATCGGACCCCAATTAGCTGGTGGTTGCGGCCCTGTTGATATTCCTGTTTCCATCTGCAGCGGATCCGCGATCTCGTTGCATTGGACCGTGGTTGGTGGCTTCAATACCGAAAAAGCACTTCAGCTATTCGATCCCTTTAGCGTGTTGGTGTACGACTACCGTGGACCAGCAACCTATACAAGCTGCCCCGGTGTTAACTGGACAAGTGCGAACAACACGGTTCCCGGTGTTTTCCCAACACAGATGTTCGCAGGCGTATCCAACTGTACGCCTCCAGCTTGCGTTCAGCCAACCGCCGTTACTGCAAGCAACGTCACTGGCAACACAGCTGATGTGAACTGGACCTGTGCAGCATGCACAGGCGTGTTCTATGTTGAATATGGACCAACAGGCTTCACCCCTGGAACCGGTGCGAGCGCTGGTACCGGCACATTGGTCCCAGGTGGCCCATTCGTCGCCGGCCCAGTTAGCATTACTGGACTGAGCGGCAGCACTGGGTACACGGTCGACGTGCGCCAAGAGTGTACACCGGGCGTATTCAGCAATAACAGCCAGACCTCGTTCACTACAGGCCTCGATTGTGCTACGGCTTCCACGATCCCGTGCGGTACGCCAACGAGCTATAGCATCCCTGCGGGTGCAGGCACACTCCAATTGGGTGGTGCTTTCTGCGCGCCTCCAGGTCCTGGAACCAGCCCCTTCTGCACGAACGGCAAGGAATTCATTTGGCAGTTCGTTGCGCCAACCGCTGGTACGTACATCCTGAACGTTACGGCCACAAGCAATACCACGTATGCGGACTACTTCTTCAAGGCCGCTCCAGGTTCTTGTGATCAGAATGGTTGGACTTACATCAACGACGTGTTCTCTCCTGAGCAAGCCAACTTCACCATCCCTGCGGCTGGTACGTATTACATCCTTTCCGATCTGGAGGGCACAGCAGCTACGTCACAGACCTTTACGATCGTTTGCCCACTGCCATGTGCTACGCCACAAGCGGTAACCGCCACACCAGTAACGAGCGTGCAAGCCACGATCAACTGGACGTGCGTTGGTTGCACGGGTAACTTGTTCAATGTAGAATACGGCCCTAGCGGTTTCATACTTGGCACAGGCACCGTGGTATCATCGGCCACCAGCCCCGTTGTGATCACTGGCCTTAGCCCGACAACAAGCTACCAAGCTTACGTAAGACAAGATTGCAACAACGTAGGCGATGGTTTGAGCAACCAATCGAACGTGGTGAACTTCACCACCTTGGCACCTCCGCCTGCGAACGACGATTGCGTGAACGCGATCCCGGTTGTTTGCGGCCAAGTGTACTCGGGTAACAACACTGCGGCTACAGGTGAGGGTCTCCCCAGCCAAGCATCTGGTGGAGAAGCCACGGTGGACAATGGTGTGTGGTATGTTTACACACCCACGGTAACTGGCGAGCAAGTGACCGCCAGCCTTTGTGCAGGTACCTCGTTCGATACACGTATCCACATCTTCCAAGGCAGCTGCGCAACGCCTGTTGGCGTGGCTGGTGCCGATGATGTATGCGGTGTGCAAAGCACCATTACCTGGAATGCACTGCCCGGTATCACCTACTACATCGTTGTAGAGGGTTACTTCAGTTCAGCGGGTCCATTCCAGTTGACCATTTCTTGCGGTCCGTTGTGCAACCCATTGGTCACCAACGACCTCTGCATCAATGCACAATTGATCACGATGAGCCCGAACTGCACACCGTTCGGTGGCAACCTGAGTTGTGCAACGAATTCGGCGGGTACGAACCCAGCTTGTACCCCCGGTACGTTCTCGGTATACAACGATGCGTTCTACACCTTCCAAGCAACGGCGCCAGATGCGTTCGTTACCTTGACCAATGGTGGAACCGCTCCGCTGTACTTCGTGATCTACAACGGCAACGCCTGCAACATTACCGCAGGCAACCAGGTGTTCTGTAGCACGGCCATTACCTCGGGCAACCCGAATCTGGTAACCGGCTTTGTAACCAACAACTTCTACACAGTGCGTGTGATGCAATTGGCCACGGGTGCCGGTTCGTTCACCATGTGCGTGCAGAAACTGGAGATCAGTGATGACCCTTGCACAGCGATCCCACTGGTTTGTGGTGACCTGCGTTTCGGCCGCACGGTCGGCCGCTTGAACAACATACCTGCAGGTGCCTGCCCATACAATGGCTTGGCCAGCACAGGTGGTGTGAACTACTTCTCGTACACGGCACCTGCTGATGGTGATGTGCGCTTTACCACCTGCGGACAAACGAACTTCGATTCGCGTATCTCCGTGTTCGATGGTGCTTGCACAAGCTTGAGCTGTAACGTGATGAACGATAACTCCGCAGGCTGCCCAGGTGGTAGCAGCGAAGCTGAAGTTCGTGCGGTAATGGGCCAGACCTACACTGTAATGGTGCATGGCACTGGTGCGCTCGAAGGCACTTACCAGTTGAGCGTTACCTGCCCAGGCAGCTTCTGCTCGATTTCTGAAGCCAACGATCGTTGCCCCAACAGTGTGAACGTACCGGTAAGCGTTATTGGTGATGGCACGATGCCATCCACACAACAACAGGCTTGCTCTTACGCCGATGCTCCTACGGGTTGTTCGGGTCCTGATATGGTGCAAGGTGTGTGGTTCGACTTCGCCACCACCAGCAACACGTTGTACGATGTGTACATCGCTGCGAACAACACGAATGTGCTATACACGGCCCAGAATATGAACATGGCCCTGTACAGTGGTGCATGCAACGTCGGAGGCGCCAGCGGCGCCAGCGGCGAGGTGTTCTGCTTCAGCAACTGCCAAGGAACACTCACGATGCCACCGTTGACACCGAACAGCACTTACCGCTTGTTGGTGTACAATACGGGCAACACGGCCGAGGGTACGTTCGGCTTGCGCATGAGCCGCCCAGGTTTCAACGACGCGGGTATCGCCCAAGTGGATGCACCGATCGGTGTTGTCTGCGATGGTGTGCTGTTCCCACAGGTGTGGTTGAAGAACTACGGTGAAGCACCATTGACAAGCGCGCAGATCATCTCGCGTATTGATGGCGGCATCGTA
>JANNYL010000715.1:0-12083 GCA_031410075.1 Flavobacteriales bacterium | reverse complement strand
GGCAACAACGCATGGTGAATTACTGGACCCTCGCGGGAAAGTTGCATGGGGCGCTGAACGAACGACTGCTCGCTGCCAAGTGCGGTACCATGGGCTTGGTGGAACGAACGGCCGCACAACAGAACAACACGCCGTTCCCGTGGAAGCGGATCTGGTTCGCAGGCCTCAACGCGTTCAACTTGGCGGAGGAACGAGTGATCGATAGGGCTCTGCACGCCGGTGTGGCACGTTTCGCATGGGATGCTGACCGGTACTATGTCAAAAACAAGGATCAAGAGAGCGGGGAACAACTCCGCGCAGCGATCGATCGATATGGGCCAGGGGCTGTTCCGCTATCCGAAGAATTGTCAAGCGACAACTTGAACTTGACCGTGATGCAGGCTCCGAATTCCATTGCCCAGGTTTGGTGCGCGGCTGACCTGTTGCTCCGCCTTGCACCGGAGGAGCGCGCGAGAACAGCGGTGATCCTGGCGGATGAAAGCCTTTTGCCCGCGTTGCTGGAAGCGTTGCCTGCCGACGCTGGTCCATTGAATATCACGATGGGGTTATCCGTAGCCCAATTGCTGGTGGGTTCACTGGTAGATGCGTACTTCCGGGCCATTGCTTCGAGGCGCTCTGATGGATCATGGCTTTTTACGGATCTGGAGCAGCTTCTGCGCCATCCCTACTTGCGGCATAGAGGTACTCTCGCTCCGATCGATGCACTGACTGCTCGACTTCGCAATGCGCGAATGATGTTTGTTTCGGCTGATAAGCTGCGTGAAGCTGTGCTTGGCATGGATGACGCTGTGCGTGATCATGCATTCGTGGTCTTTGATGATCAAGTCACCGATCGGCGCACGCAAGTTGTGAGCTTGCTTGCATGGGCGCAACGTACCATGGCTGGGGATGCGTTCGCTACGGAACAGATCTATCAAGCCTCGATCGTTCTGCGCCGCGTGCATGTGCTGTTGGTGAAATATGGACATTCGGACAACCCACAGGCGTGGCACACGGTTCTTTCGCGATTGATGCGAGCTGCGCGTGTAGGGTTGTTCGGCGAGCCGCTCAGTGGACTGCAGGTAATGGGCTTGTTGGAAGCACGTGCGCTTGATCATTACCGGGTGATCGTGTTGGGTGCTCAGGAAGGCAAATTACCTTCTTCATCCGCTGATCGCTCGTACATCCCGTTCGAATTGCGGCGGGCATATGGATTGCCGTTGCGCGACAGTACGGACGCAGTGCAAGCGTACAATTTCCTGCGCATGTTGCAGCGCGCCAAAGAAGCCGTTCTCGTGTATGCCGATGATGGTACAGCGAGCGGGCCGAGCCGCTACATCGCTCAGCTGGCGCATGAACTTTTCCATGATGCGCCTGAGCGTTTGCGCGTTGTCGATGCACGTGTCCCTGTTCCCATGCGGGTCGCCAGTCGAGTGCATGTGCCCCATTCGGAAGCCTCACAAGCCGCGATCCGCGAACGACTTGCGAAGGGTCTTTCTCCAACGATGTTTCGTGCTTGGTTGAAGTGCCCGCTCGACTTCTGGTTCCGTTATGTGCAAGGTCTTCGTGAACCGGAAGAGCCCGGTGCGCGAATTGCGAGCAACGCATTGGGTGATGCCGTTCACGGAATTATCGAGGACATCTATCGCCCGTGGTTGAACCAACCGCTCAATGCCGAGCAGTTGAAAGCTGCGAGCATTGATGTACCTGATGCCCTGCATCAACGTTTGTTGAAGCATGTCCCGGATGCGCTGTTGCGATCAGGGCAACCACTTCTTCAAGCAGGTATGGCAGCCCGAGCGGCGCAAGCCTTTTTGCGAGCGGAAGCGAAAGCCATCGAACAAGGAGTGCATATCGTGCCCCAGGATCTTGAGCGAGAACTGATCCGGCCGTTGGATCCTCTTCAGGCTGGGTTCGGCTTTCCGGTGAACGTGAAAGGGCGCCTTGATCGCATTGATACTCGGGATGGCCTGATACACATTTTGGATCTCAAGACCGGTCGCGTGGATGAGAAGACGTTGCGCATCAAGGAGATCTCCCTGGATGCGGTTCGAGGCGACAAGGGGTTCGCTGCGCAACTGCTCATGTACGCCTGGCTTTGGTTCAAGGAATATCCCCAGGTTGAAACGTTGCGTACAGGTCTGGTGCCCATGCAAAAAGCGACTGCCAGTGAAGGTTTTTACTTGAGTATTGATGGAGAGGATATCATTCCGCGTTCTGTTCTGCCTGCGATAACCGGAATGATCGAACTGGCGGTCTCGGAGATGCTCGACACCTCTCGTTCGTTCTCGCATGATCCGAAAAGTCGCTATTGCGTTTTCTGCGCTACCGACAACTGACCGGAAAAGAAGAAAGGGACCCTGTCGGATCCCTTTCAACACTTCAAAAGAAGTTGATCAGCGGTAGGCGATCTTGTGAACGCTCGTCTTGTCGCCACGAGTAAGCTTCAGGTAGTAGATGCCCTCGCTCATGGAGGTAAGGTCCATTTCCTTCACGTAGCTGCCCACGAAGTTTTTCAGGTTTTCCGAGAAGGTGGTCTGGCCCAATGTGTTCAAAACTTCAACACGAATATCGATCGCCTCATCACTGATGAAGGAGAATTGGAAGAGACCTTCGTTCGGATTCGGCTTGATGGTAACGGTGCCTTCCAGGTCCGTAGTGGTCGCCAAGCTCTTGTAGATCACACCCGTCTTGTCATGACCGCCAAGTGAAACAAAGTAATCAGCATTGTTCGTGAGGATACCGGTCCATTCATCATTCACCAGCTCAACAGCACCAGATCCGGTAACCGGGATCTGCAGAATGGTGTATTCATGGCCAGCCTCCCAGCTTGCGCCAGTGGAAGCCAGAGCATCAAAGCCGAAGCCTGCGAAAACAAGGTACTTGAACACACCTTCCTCACGCAATTGGCCGCTCTTCCGGGAATTGATCGGCGTGCCTTCAGGAATGACCGCATCACCCAAGCTTACGTCCGTGTTGCGATCCCAGCGAAGGGTGAAAACAGCACTGCTGAAAACACCATCAAATTCCGCTGTTGGGCGAACTTTCACTTCGAGCATTCCTTCGTTGTGAAAGAGACCGATATCCACATTGCCTTGGGCGAAGGTGGAAACGGCGAAGATGGAAAATGCCGATGCGGCGACCGTGCGGATAAGTGAAAGTGCCATGTGCTTTGGAATAGTTCGTTTGTGCAATAGACGCAGCCAATGTAATACGGATGCTTGCTGAACGCAAAACTTCCGACAAGGGGTTCTTGGCGGTCAACGAAAAGGCTCAAGGGCTGGTCCAACGTTCGAAGCGGCCATTATACAAACCGAACAGGGGCCTCCGAAGAAGCCCCTGTGCGGAAACCTGCAAGGATTTGAATGGAACCAGTGTCAAGGTCGAAAGGAAGACCGTAGACAAACCCAAGACGCAGGCACCTTGGAAGGGTTGCCGCTGTGTTGAAAATAATTCAAGACGTGAACTTGTACCCCACCCCACGAATGGAGTGGAAGTGCCGCGGCAGCTTAGGGTCCGGTTCGAAGTACTTGCGGAAGGCCACGATGAAATTATCAATGGTTCGTGTGGTCGGGAAGACATCATAGCCCCAAACCTTTTGAAGGATCTCCTCTCGGCTGACGACCTCATTATCCCTGTCCATCAGGAGTTTAAGCAATAGGATCTCGCGCTGGGTCAATCGCTTCACCACCCCACGCTGTCCAACTACGTCGTAGGACTCAAAATCCACCTGATTGGACCCGAAAGACCGCCGCGTAGGACCAATGCCGGAGCTTTCTTCGAGACCCCGGGTCATCAATTTGCCCACCCGAAGGAGCAATTCCTCCAGATCGAAGGGCTTACCGAGGTAGTCGTCGCCAGAACGAAGACCTCGAATGCGTTCCTGCGGCAGTGTGCGAGCTGTGAGAAAGAGCACGGGCGTTGTGTTGCCCTCCAGCCTTATTGTTTCGCAGATCGTAAAGCCGTCCACATCCGGCAGCATCACATCGAGCACGATCCCATCGAATCGCGCTCCACGGATGCGCTCCAAGGCCTCGCTTCCCCGAACAGCGGTGGTAACACTATAACCTTCGAGTTCGAAATTCAGGCGAAGGGTCGATCGAAGTGTCTCTTCGTCCTCGACCAAAAGCAGGCGTTTTTTGTATGCGGTCATTTGTGGACGGCGAAGATGGCACACCCCGGTCTTCCGGGTGAGGAGAACCGGGGTACTTTCGCCCGAACATGTTGACCACGGAACAGATCGCCATCGGCAACACCTTTTTCAAAGGGACGTTGATGGAGACCTTGGGAATAGAACTGGTTCAGAGTGCACCAGGTACGGTTGCAGCCACCATGCCTGTAGAGGCCAGGACGCATCAACCCATGGGTTCGCTTCACGGAGGGGCCACGGTAGCCTTGGCCGAATCACTTGGGAGTACGTGCAGTTATTTGCTGGTCGACGCCGAAAAGCAGGCGGTCGTGGGGATCGAAGTGAATGCGAACCACATCAAAAGTGTACGATCAGGAATGGTCAAAGCCACGGGTAGGCTCCTTCATAAGGGGCGGGCCACTCATGTGTGGGATATCCAAGTGACCAACGATAAGAACGAATTGGTGGCTGTGTGCCGCCTTACGAATTTGATCATTGATAGAAAACCATGAGCGTTGATCCATCACTCCGTGAAGCGTTGAGTGTTTGCTTGAACAAGGGACTCACCTTCGCGGCGTTCCGCAGGCCCGGCCAACCGGCTGAGATATGGGCGCAGAGAACACCGGACATCGAACACATTGATGGCGCCTTGCTCTTGGAATTGAACGAGGCTTTCGTGATCGCTCCGTTCAATATGAAGGATGATCGCATTCCCTTCATTCGGTCTGACGTTGAACTTCAGTTCGGCGGGCTCGGACCTGATATCTCCGTCTTGGAGGAGTGCATAGGTTCCGCATTGTCGAGCGATCGACCGGCCCAGGCCACCGACCCCGTGGTTTTCAAACAGTCCATAGCTGAAGCCAAAGCCGTTCTGGCTGCCGGGGATCTGCAGAAGGTCGTCCTTTCCCGCACACTAACCACAAAACTCGATCGAGCTTCGCTTCGGGACTTGTTCGTCGGTGCATTGCACGATCATCCAGAAGCCTTCGTCGCCATGGTGAATACACCGCTGCACGGAACATGGATCGGTGCTTCACCGGAACGGCTCGTCTACGAAGAAGAAGATCGGGTCCGGGTGGATGCGTTGGCTGGTACCATGCCCGTTGCGAGCGCGCCGGAGACCCCACATGAATGGGGCGAAAAGGAGCGGAACGAACAAGTTCTGGTTGCTGAAAGTGTGCTCCATTCCTTCTTGGAAATGGAATTGGGCGAGGTTGCCGTTCACGGACCGGAGGTGATACGTGCGGGCCATGTTGCTCATTTGCGCACGACCATACATGCGGATCTGGGCACTCGTACTTTGGGAGAGGTGGTACTTGCGTTGCATCCGACACCTGCTGTTTGCGGAACGCCCAAGACCAAAGCCCGAGCGTTCATTGCGAAGCATGAAAAGCATGATCGCGAGTTGTACGCTGGATTCTGGGGGCCTTGGAGTCCCGATGAGGTCACTGAATTGTTCGTGAACATCCGGTGCATGCGCGTTTTTGCCGACAGCGCCACATTGTACGTTGGTGCAGGTATAACAGCAGGCAGCGAAGCCGGAGCGGAATGGAACGAGACCGAGCAAAAGGCGCAGACATGGTTGCGCCCGATCGCGGCACTGAAGTAGTGCCCGGTACATTCGCGCCCTGATGCGCACAAGTGATCATTTCGCCGCCGCTGAACTCGCACGCTTGTGCGTTGCAAAAGGGGTTCGCCATGCGGTGATCAGTCCTGGATCGCGCAGTGCTCCGCTGGTTATCGCCTTCAACGCACACCCGGAGATCACATGCCTGCAGATTATTGATGAGCGCAGTGCAGCGTTCTTCGCATTGGGCATGGCCCAGCAACTCCACGCACCGGTGGCATTGATCTGCACCAGTGGAAGTGCGATCTTGAATTACGGCCCGGCTATAGCCGAGGCGTTCTATCAGCGACTGCCGCTGTTAGTGATCACGGCGGATCGTCCTGAGGAATGGGTTGACCAAGGTGAAGGGCAGGCGATCCGACAAAAGGATGTGCTCGCATTGCACGTGAAGCGGAGCATTCAACTTCCGAGGAACTCGAGCGATGATCTATCTCGCTGGCATTGTGGTAGGTTGATCAACGAAGCGATCGATTCGACATTATTGCCTGTGCCTGGCCCTGTTCATGTGAACGTGCCATTCGCGGAACCGTTGTACGGAACTACCGGGATGGTTGGAGGTTCAAGGCTCATAGCACCGGTGATGACTGAGTCTTTCATTCTTCCGGATCATGCCCGATGGCTCGTTCATCAACTTTCAACAAGTTTGAAGGTGATGGTGATTGCCGGGCAGGGGTTGTGGAGCGAGGGATTGAAGAAGCAGTTGCAATTGTTCGCCTCATTGCCACAGGTCACGGTTCATACGGAGGCCACGAGCAACCTCGATGATCCCACCTTCATCACGTGCAGCCATCGCGCGATCGAAGGCGTGACCGAGATGAACGAGAGCGATCTGAAACCCGGCCTGCTGATCACTTTCGGAGGCGCCATTGTCGGCAAACATGTGAAATCGTTGTTGCGGAAATGGAAGCCCGAACAGCATTGGAATGTCGACCTCGGCCAGCGGCATTTCGACACGTACCAGAGTCTCACGCATGACATCGCCGTGTCACCCGAGGTCTTCTTCGCACAGATCACGGGTTCTTTGAAAGGCAACGACAGCATCTATCACGAAGGATGGAAAATGGTCGATGAACGTGTGCGTGGTATACACGATCAGCTCATTGGTGCAGCGCCTTTCTGCGACCTCACGGTGTTCAATACATTGAATGACCGCATTCCCGGTGACAGCGACGTACACGTGGCCAATAGCACGCCTGCCCGGTATGTGCAGCTGTTCGATCGCGTTCGCGGACATCGTTGGTTCGGCAACCGGGGCACGAGCGGTATCGATGGGTGTACAAGCACGGCCGTGGGTGCGGCGCATGTAACACAGAAGCTTACCACCCTTATCACTGGCGATACAGCGTTCTGTTATGATAACAATGCGTTCTGGAACGAACATCTGTCGCCATTACTGAAGGTGATCGTCATTGACAACGGTGGTGGCAACATCTTCCGGTACATCGATGGGCCGGACCAGGATGCTGAACTACTCAAGTGGTTCGAAGCGCCGCACACCCGAGACATCGAGAAGCTGGTGAAGAGCTACGATCTGCCATACTACCATGCGAACGATGAAGCATCGCTGTTGCAAGGTTTGGACAAGCTTTATGCGACACATAGCAAACCGGCGGTGCTTCACATCACGACCAATGCGCTCACTTCACCCCAAGTGCTGCGTGATTATTTCAAGAAGCTGCGCGACTAGCATGAAAATGTACGAGCGCGATCCCGGGTCAAGCCCGGAATAACAGATCACCCCAACGAGCCATGAGAAGGAATTGGACCCCAATCAAGGAATACACCGACATCCGCTACGAGTATTTCGAAGGCATCGGCAAGATCACCATCAACCGGCCACAGGTATACAACGCCTTCCGCCCGGAAACGACCAAGGAGATGATCGAAGCGATGGAGCTCGCCCGCGAGGACCAGCGCATCGGTGTGGTTGTGATCACCGGTGAAGGTGACAAAGCATTCTGCAGTGGTGGAGATCAGAATGTGAAAGGCCGAGGAGGATATGTGGGCGCCGATGGAGTTCCGCGACTGAACATCTTGGACATGCACAAGAAGATCCGGGAGATACCCAAGCCCGTCGTGGCCATGGTGAATGGATACGCGATCGGCGGTGGACATGTGCTACACGTTGTGTGCGATCTTACCATCGCCGCGGACCACGCACGTTTTGGGCAGACCGGTCCCAAAGTGGGCAGCTTCGATGCGGGCTTCGGATCAAGCTATTTGGCGCGACATGTCGGGCAGAAGAAAGCGCGGGAGATCTGGTTCCTCTGCCTGCAATACTCCGCCAAGGAGGCCGAAGACATGGGCATGGTGAACAAGGTGGTGCCGCTCGCCGAGTTGGAGGACACCACAGTGGAGTGGTGCAGGATCATGTTGCAACGCAGCCCCATGGCCTTGCGCATGATCAAGCGGGGCCTCAACGCCGAACTCGATGGCCAGCGCGGCCTGATGGAGTTCGCTGGCGATGCCACGTTGATGTACTACCTCATGGACGAATCGCAAGAAGGCCGCAATGCATTCATGGAGGATCGTGCGCCGAACTTCGAGCAGTTCCCGAAGTTTCCGTGAAACACTGGCTCTCCGCCTTCCGCCTTCGCACACTGCCATTAGCGGTGAGTAGCATCCTGGTGGGAAGTGCGTTGGCCTGCTTCGCGGACAATTGTCGCTACTCGGGTCCATCGCACTTCCGTCCTGCCGTATTGGTACTTGCGCTCATTACCGCTATCCTCCTCCAAATCCTCAGCAACCTCGCCAATGATCTCGGTGATCATGAGCATGGTACGGACAATGCCGACCGCCTAGGCCCAGAGCGCACGGTACAGAGCGGAGCCATCTCCCCTGTCTCAATGAAGCGTGCCATGATCATCTGTGGCATGCTCGCGTTTGTCAGTGGAATTGGATTGATCACCGTGGCACTTGGTTTCTCGATAAACACGCTCGTCTTCTTATTTCTCGGCGTGGCTGCGATAGGTGCGGCGGTCAAATACACCTTCGGGAAGAATCCATATGGCTATGCGGGGCTGGGCGACGTCAGCGTCTTCCTGTTCTTCGGGATTGTTGGTGTATCTGGAACGTTCTACCTGCACTCGCCAGGCTTCCATTGGGCAACGCTTATTCCGGCAGCGGCATTCGGATTACTCAGTGCTGGCGTGCTGAACGTGAACAATATGCGCGACATCGACAACGATGCCGCGAACGGTAAGCGCACTCTTGTTGTCCGGATGGGAAGCTCTAACGCAAAGATCTATCACGGCTTCCTTATCGTTACTGGTATTGCCTGCTTGATTTCGTTCACCGCACTTTTCTATGGATTCGGACCCGTCGTTGCATCATATAGGATGTGGCTTTTTCTATTGGCGATCCCGGGCTTCATCGTACACCTGAAAAGCGTGCTGGCCAACAAAGACCCACGCTTGCTGGACCCGCAACTGAAGACCCTTGCGATGACCACCTTCATCACCGCCATCCTCTTCTCTCTGGGCCTTATCCTTGCGTAATGCTCCGCGCGCGCTGGATCGAGCGAACTCTCACTCCCAAGTTCGAACTTGGCACTTCGAAAGGGCCGATCAAGACGCGTACTGTTTGGTACCTCATTGCTTGGCACAGCGATCGGCCAGAAGTGAAAGGCATCGGCGAAGCCGCGCTCTTTCCGGGCCACAGCAAGGAGTTCCCGGCGGATGTGAAGAGCAAGTTACTGGAGCTTTGCCTCGACACATCGAACTGGGCGCAGCGGCTCAACGACGACCTCGTCAATGTCCCCAGTGTTCGCTTCGCGGTGGAGCAGTGCTTGAGGGATCTTGACGCCAGCGGCAGCAAGATCGTCTTCCCTTCACCGTTCACGTTAGGCAAGCAGGGCATCCCGATCAATGGTTTGGTTTGGATGGGAGACAAGTCCACCATGAAGCAGCGGATCCGAGAGCAGATAGCTGCCGGCTTCACCACGGTGAAAATGAAGATCGGGGCCATTGGCATTGAGGATGAACTGGAATTGCTGAAGAGCGTGCGTGCAGAATTCAGTTCGAAGGACATCGCGCTGCGCGTGGACGCCAATGGTGCGTTCGATAGCCGCAAAGCGATGGACGTTTTGCAGCGCCTCGCCGATCTGCAAGTGGAGAGTATCGAGCAGCCGGTGGCGCCGGGCCTGTACGAAGTGATGAGTGATCTCTGCGAACGGTCACCAATACCTATCGCGTTGGACGAGGAACTCATCGGCCTCAATTCACGCCAAGCGAAGATCGACCTGCTGGACAGTGTCAAACCGCGCTTCATCGTCATCAAGCCCAGCCTTGTAGGTGGTTGGACGGCTTCGAAAGAATGGATCGATCTCGCGAAAGAACGAAGTATCGGATGGTGGGTTACCAGCGCGTTGGAAAGCAGCATTGGCTTGAACGCGATCGCGCAATGGGTGGCCACCTTGAACGTGAGAATGCCGCAAGGATTGGGAACAGGAAATGTGTACGCGAACAATATTCCATCGCCACTGAAGGCGGCCAAAGGCGAACTTCGATACTTGCCTGAAAAGGACTGGGACTTGTCTTCGATCCTGGGGTGAACGAACCACTGTTGAAGGTGACCTACATTGGGTCGCCATTGTAAGGCCTTGGTCAACCGAATGCCGACACCGTTCAAGAACCTCACCATCGACGGCATTCCACACTCGGGAGAGGCGATCCTGCATTGGGCCGATGACCTGGTGAAAGGGCAGCGTGGAGCAGCGTGGGCAAGTGATCTCCGCTTAACGCTTCGCGAATTGTGTACGGGTGCTGGAGCGTTCAATACACGAACCAGTGGCACTACTGGCGCGCCGAAGGCACTGAGTATTTCGAAGGCGGATCTTCAAGCGAGCGCGGAATTGACCCGAACAACTTTCGGCCTGCAGAAGGGCGATCGCACGCTGTTATGTCTGCCGTGTGAGTTCATCGGTGGAAAAATGATGGTGGTGCGCGCGATGTTGCTGGGGCTGGATATTCACGCGATCGATCCACGCGGGGGAGTGCTTCGGAATTTGCTCGTCCCTGACCGGTTCAAATTCGCAGCCATGGTACCCATGCAATTGCACACGGCATTGCAGCATGATGCAGCGCGTGTGGAAGAGCAGTTCGATATGATCCTCCTTGGAGGCGGTCCGGTGAGTGAAGCCTTGATCGCTAGAACGCAAGGTTTGCGTACACGTGTCGTACTTGGTTATGGCAGTACGGAAACGGTAACACATGTTGCACTGCGCGAGCTGAACGGGAGTCAGTCATCGGAAGAGTTCACAGCTATTGGAGAAGTGTCGTTCACTATTGATGCGCGAGGTTGTTTGATCATACGAGCGCCGCACCTTTCTGTGCCAGAACGCATAACCAACGACCTTGTAGAACTGATCGATGAGCGCCGCTTCCGATGGCTCGGTCGGTACGATCATGTGATCCTCAGCGGAGGCCGCAAGATCCATCCAGAGCGATTGGAGGCGGTTACCGCAGGTGTAGTGCCATACCCGCATTTCTTCGCAGCACTGCCCGATGAGCGATTAGGCCAAAGCGTTGTCTTGTTGGTTGAAACCGGCAATGACAATGGCAAGGTTCCGCAGGATGCATTGCATGGATTGAACGGACTGCTCTATGATCATGAGCGCCCACGCCGGGTGATATCACTTCGGGAGTTTGTTCGGACGAGCAACGGAAAGATCGAGCGAGCGCGCACACTTGCGCTGGTGGACAAGCCGTAATTTCAGGCTTTCTGGCCGAATTGGATCTCGATCGATGCTTGTCGTTTTTCCAGTGCTTTCACCAGAACGATGCAGCAAAGGATCAAGCCGATGAACTCGCAACTTTCTTCCAACGTGTACGCGGCGATATAGGATAGGCTCAAGTATTCATGGCAACCCCCTATGGGGTAGATCTCACAAGGGATATAGCTCATTTGCTCGGCGGTCATCAATGAGGCGTCGAGGTGTTCGGCCACTTTGCCACTGATCATTTCCATGAACACAGCGCCGAACACGTATACCGCACCACTAACGAACAGTCCATTACGCACAACCGGGTTCAAGCGTATCAACCATTTGCTCAAGATGAGCACCAATAACAATGCGGCAAGGCCATAGGGGATCACCCAAGCGTAGTAGAACAAGCCCATGTCCGTTCCGGTCTGCTCACCATGGTTCAGCAAGCGCAAGGTGAAGAGCATGAATTTTTCATGGATCTGCGAACCTTCATCCACGCCTAAAAAGGCGAACACACCCGCCAGCAAGTACCAACCGCGGCGCAACATTACTTCTTGGTTCCGACCGTTCACGTACATGAGCGCTGCACAGAGAAAAAAAAGCGCGCAGTTGAAAAAGGTGGGCAAGTTGGCTTCCAGGTC
>JANNYL010000714.1:0-4799 GCA_031410075.1 Flavobacteriales bacterium | reverse complement strand
CGGGCAACTTCTCCCCTTCCACCTGCACAAGGTTCTGTTGCTCGCCGAAGACATCCATTTGTAGCGTGTTCTGCAAGATCGAGTCGTTCCGCTGCGCGAAGAGCCAAGCGATCACAAAGTTCGACTCAACTCCCCCCACTCACCAATGCGGATCATCACCGAAGTACAGTGATCGTACCTGTTCGCAGCTGATCCAATGTGATCCCGCATTCGGAACTGTATGATACGGTATAGAAATACACTCCTTGCGCTACATCACTGGCATTCCAACTCCGCTGACCGCCGTCCACGGAATCATGGATCACAAGGCCCCATCGATCATAAACGGTGAGACTGTACCGATCGAACAAAGAGGTAATGTCCAAAGCAGGATAGCCCGGCAGGAACGGTTTCCAAAAATCATTCTTGCCATCCCCGTTCGCCGAAACGACATTGGGAAAGATCAGCGTGCTCAGATCAATGTCCGATGTGGTGGATGCAAAGATCTCCACGGAAGCGACATCAGAACAACCGGTTCGAGGATCCGTAACCTCCAGGACATAAGTGCCGGGAACGGTTACTTGTGGCGAGGCATTCGAACTGAACGAGCTGTCGATGCCATCAGGCGTGATGGCCGTCCACGAGTACTGCACAACCTGCGGCGGCTGTATATCCACACCTTGGATCACCACATAAGGAGTCGCACAGGAAATGGAATCCTGCAGCTGTGCTATGCTCAATGCCAGCAGATGGTCCGGGATCTCCACTTCAACGGTCAGTTCACAACTTCCTGCGTCCGTGACGGTCAACGTATAAACATCCGCATTCAGGCCCATGGCCGAACCTTGTGGGATCGGCACTCCATCCAATGCGAATTGCACGGGTGGCACCCCTCCACCAACGTAGGTGGCTTGGAGTGAGCCGTTCACACCGTTGCAAGCATCTATAATATCCACGCTATAAGCAAGGGAAGGATCAATGGTGACAAGCAGTGTGGTTTCCAGAACGATATTGCCGCAGATGTCCTCCACGTTGCCCGAAATATTCGTGATCACCAATGTGTAGATGCCCGGCTCCAGCAGACTCGCACCAAGATCGATCTGGTAGCCCGTCTGCGCGTAGGCCATGGAATTGTCCGGTGTCACATTGATGAAGTTGAAGACCTCGCCGGAGGGAGAAGTAATGGTGATGTCCGTGGGTTCCACGGTCGATGTCACGATCTGCTCGCTGAATTCCAGATGGAACGACTGGTTCCCACAATTGGCAACGACTTCCACCGGAACGGGTGGTATTTGGTCATACAAGGAGGCCGTGCTTTGGGTGAAGTCGATGGTATAACCGTCCGGGCTACCGGTCCAATTCATCACAACAAGCGCATAAGTCTGCCCGGCTTGCACGGCGAGATCCGCGTTGAACGGCGGACCGTTCGTATCGCCAGGGCCGTTGGACGTTCCTGTACCGCCGTTTTCGGAGGAGATGCCGGTGGCTCCGTTCGGGTTCGCGAGAGAGCCGTACGAATTGCAGTTGATCTCGGGTGATGATCCGTCCTGGGCGTTGATCCCTGCACAACCTCCGTTTGTGATGTTGAAGAGCCCCCAATCATAATCGTCCAGGTCGTTCGCAGGGTCCAACACGAAATTGAGGTCACCGGATTGCTGCACGGTGAACGTGTACCAAAGGCTCATGGTCTCCACGTTCGCATTGCAGACACCGGTGAATTCGTAAACGTTCCCGGTGCCAGGTGGCGCCGAGATCTCCGTGAAGACCCCACCACACAGCTGTATGGCCCCATCGCAATCACTTGTGCTTGGTTGAGCGAATACCCTGCTCGATAGCAGAACAATCACAACGGCAATGTTCCTAACGCTGCTTCCCATGTTCATGAAATAAGCTCGATCATACTAAAGACCTGCGTCCTGGAAAAATGGTTGTCCGATGTTCGATGGCAGACCGGTTGTTAATTCCGTAACAACATGTTCATTTCCAGTAGTTCCATGATGGATTTGAACAGCTGTTTTCGGCGCTGAAAGGTACTTCTCGTTGCCTTGCGTCCGCATTGGCCTATGAACCTCGATCGATCACCAGTCCTCCTGCACGGAAAGCTCATAAAGGCACTTGCGTGATGGAGACTAGCGCACCCTCACCGGCGGAACTTTGCACAGCCCTCCGATCTTCTCGATATGCTGGTAGTCCACAGGATTCGGCCAGCGACCTCCCCAGCTCCAGCCGCGTTGGCCCAAAAGTTTCAAGAAGTTTCCGCGTTTCAAAGTGCCCGGTTGCTTGGGATCGTAACGGCCATTACTGGGTTTCACCACCGTACCACGGGAGCTTTTACGTACGAATGGATTGAACAAGGGGTTTATGTCTATGGCCGTGCCTTGGGCATGTTTCGAAGGTGCCCCAGAGGTGGGTTTTCGGCGGTAGTTGAACGCAGAGGTATTGTTGCTGGCCATCGAGCCATTATCGTTCCAGCCGGTTGAATCGGAATTGAAACCATACCGATTTATGGGGATCACTTTGGCGATGGGGAACGTGTCTCGCCTCAATCCTTCGAAGATCACTTTCACATCTTCCACCACACATGCATGTACAAGCAGGATCCCTGAACAGAGGTTCTTCTTGTCCACCATCGTGCAGGCCTCATCAACAAAGGAGTAATACGTCACTTCCACCGGCACCAAATTGTCACGGACCCGCTTCTCCATGGGACCAAGTTTTCGCTCGATAATGCTGAGGTCGTGGGCGAGCCCGGCGGTATCCGAATAGCTGCTATGGTGCTTTTGGCTGTAGCATCCGATAGCCTGGCCCGCTATCGACAGCAGCACCAATACGCGCAACTCGCCAGCGTAACGATTCATTTCCAACCGAACGTGAAACTCGATGAACCACGCGTGAAGTGTTGGGTGAGCGTGCGCCCGTCAGCTTCCAGATGTACGATGTTATCCTGCTCCGCGAAAGCATCCTGCATCAAGCTGTTGGATACGGACAAGTCATTCGCTGAAGACACTCCTTCCACCTGCAAGTAGCAGAACAAGTTCTCCCCTTCCAATTCCTTTCCGATCCATTTCCAACGGATCTCCCTATCCTCCTGAAAAAGATGCAGGCGCTCATTGAAATACGCGTTCAACAAACTATCCGCCTTCGGGCATTCCCTTTCCGATCCAAGCTTCAATTCGGCGATCGATGACAACGCATGCTCCACATCGTGCGCCGTCATCTGCCAGGTAAGATCGAGGCTATGGTCCGTGCTATTGTGACGAATAGTGAGAATGGAAACGAAGAAGTCGTGGGGCGCCGCAACTGCCAATAAGCCTAGTGAAAGAAGTGCCGTCTTCATGGTCCACAAAGGTGAGCAACTGGAAGCGAGTCTCCATAACCGCTGGTTGCTCCTACTTTCGCCATCATGCTTCGTGCTCATCTCCTCTCCGGTTCTGCTTTGTTGATCGCCTTCACAGTCGGCGCTCAAGATTCTCCTCGATACGGCCGCGATAAATTCAGGCAGTTGGACCAGGAACTGCCCACGCCCAACGAACAGCGAACAGCCAGTGGCGCTCCAGGCCACGCCTATTGGCAAATGAAGGCGGACTACAACATCAGTGTAGAGATCGATGAGACTACCGGCCCAACTCCGAAACTGACAGGGAAGGAAACGATCACCTACCACAACCAAAGCCCGGACAAGCTGGACTACCTCTGGCTGCAGCTGGACCAGAACATCTTCGAGCCTGGCAGTGATGCCAATACCATCCGCACCAGCACCATTCCTGATAGTGTGAATTTCGATCAGCTATCGAAATGGACCAAGCCCTTCGAAGGCGGCTACAAGATCACGGCCGTTAAGGATGCGAGCGGCGGCAAGCTCAAGTACACCATCAACAAGACGATGATGCGGATCGACCTGCCGAAACCACTTCCACCAGGTGGAACCTATGCGTTCAACGTGGAGTGGTGGAACTGGATCAACGACCGCATGAAGGTGGGTGGCCGAGGTGGCTATGAATACTTCGCCGAAGAGGACAACTATATCTACACCATCGCCCAATTCTACCCACGCATGGCCGCCTACATGGATTACAGCGGCTGGATGCACAAGCAGTTCCTCGGCAATGGCGAGTTCACTTTGGACTTCGGGGATTACACGCTCAGCATCACGTTACCGGGTGATCATATCGTGGCTTCAACCGGTGTATTGCAGAATGAGAGCGCAGTGCTCACTGCCGAACAACGTTCACGCTTGGCCAAGGCACGCACAGCCACCGCTCCGGTCTTCATCGTAACGCCCGATGAAGCCAAGCAGAACGAAGCGAAGAGCGCTGATGCAAAGAAATCGGTTGGCAAGAAGACCTGGACCTACAAAGCCACCAACGTGCGCGACGTCGCTTTCGCCAATAGCCGCAAGTTCATGTGGGACGGCATGAACCAACCGGTGGGCACTGCTCCGAAGATCACGAACGTGTTGTGCATGAGCTTCTACCCGAAGGAAGGCAATCCGCTTTGGGAGATGTACAGCACCAAAGTGGTAGCGCACACGATCAAAACATACAGCAAGTACACAGCGGATTATATCTACCCGGTGGCACAGAGCATCCACACGGACAAGATCGGCATGGAGTATCCGATGATCTGCTTCAACCCGCGACGTCCACGGCCCGACGGCACGTACGACGATGCGACGAAGTTCGGCCTGATCTCGGTCGTGATCCATGAAGTGGGCCACAATTTCTTCCCGATGATCGTGAACTCCGACGAACGCCAATGGACCTGGATGGACGAGGGCCTGAACTCGTACACGCAGTTTCTGTCGGAACAGGAATGGGATC
>JANNYL010000713.1:0-1339 GCA_031410075.1 Flavobacteriales bacterium | reverse complement strand
GCAACATCAAACATCGCATAACAGCGGCGTTATTCACAGCGGCATTTATTACAAGCCCGGCAGTTACAAAGCGAAGACATGTGTGCACGGACGACGTGAACTCGTAGCTTTTGCAAAGCAGCATGGCATCGCCCACGACATCTGCGGAAAGCTGATCGTTGCCATGGAGCCTGATGAGTTACCTGGCTTGGACAAGATCCACGAACGCGGCTTGGCCAATGGTATCGAGGATATGGAACGCATCGGTCCGGATCGTATCCGCGAGATCGAGCCGCATTGCACGGGGATCGGCGGCCTTCGAGTGGGCTGTACAGGGATCATCGACTTTCGCGGAGCAACGAACAAGATGGCGGATCTCGCGCGTGGGATCAACCCACTGAGCGAAGTGCGAACGAGCGAGGAGGTGTTGGGTTCGGAGAACAAAGGGAGCATAAGTATCGTGCGCACGAGCAAGTCTTCGTACCAAGCGAAGGCGGTGATCTTCTGCGGCGGTTTGCAGAGTGATCGACTCGCCAAGAAGGATGGCGCGAAGTTGCCCGAGCGCATTGTTGGCTTCCGGGGCGATTATTACGAGCTGACCCCACAGGCGAAACACAAAGTGAAGCACCTGATCTACCCTGTGCCCGATCCGCGCTTTCCGTTCCTGGGCGTTCATTTCACGCGCATGACCGATGGCAGCATCGAATGCGGGCCGAACGCGGTGTTCACCTTCAAACGGGAAGGCTATGGCAAGACCGATTTCAGTTTTGCGGATACATGGGATGCGCTTACCTACGGCGGAACCTGGAAGCTGTTCTTCAAGAACTGGCGATATGGATTGGATGAGTATCGTAGAGCTTTCAGCAAGAAACTCTTTCTGAAAACGCTTCGTCGTTTGATCCCTTCGCTCACCATGGACGATATACATCCGGGCAGGGCAGGGGTGCGAGCCATGTTGCTCGGTACGGATGGTGAAATGGTCGACGACTTCCGGATCGAGCGACGAGGGAACCATATACATGTGCTCAATGCACCGTCACCGGCCGCAACGGCCTGTCTCGCTATTGGCGATGAGATCGTGAATATGAGCGTGAAAGAGGGAGTACTGGCACCCTGACTTTCGATCGGCTACTAAGACAAAGGGCGAAGTGATCATCACTCCGCCCTTTGTCTTAAAAGCACTTGCGCTTCTACGTGGTCACTTTCCACCCGTCCAATACCTCGGACCAATCCCAAAGGCAAAAGGCCATCAATTGGTTGAGCCGTTTGAGAATGATCGGATTCGGTGCTTTCATCTGGCGGAAGTACGGGTCCTGGAACTGGAACAGATCGTATTTATGGAACACAGCCTTGCTCATCG
>JANNYL010000712.1:0-2503 GCA_031410075.1 Flavobacteriales bacterium | reverse complement strand
ACCCGGCCGACAGCCTGGGCGGCATGTTGTTGTTGAACCGCGCTTCGCTCGGCGAGACCAATGCCAATGTGTACCTCAGTGGTCCGATCGGCAAGGTCGGCTTCACGCTCTTCGGTGGAAGCACCATTCAGGACGCTGTTGATGTGGATGGCGACGGCTATTCTGACCTGGCCACGACTAGGACCCATGTGGTGCATCCGCAGCTATTCGTTCAGCCGTGGAAGAATGGTCGACTTCGCTTAGGTGGCAACTACCAGAACGACCAGCGCACGGGCGGTGATATGGGTGCCCTTAACGCCCCGAACGATACTGCCCGTTACTTTCTCCGCACCAAGGGCGAGCGCACCGGGGCTGACATCTTCCTCGATCAGAAGTTGAACGCCAGGAGCACGCTCGTGGCAAAGGGTTCCGTGAATAGCTATGATCAACAGGACCGCACCAACTTCGGCGGCCTTGCCCGAGGCCAGATGAACCAATATTTAGAGGCCTACTGGAACGACCACACCGACCGCCACACGTGGGTCTTTGGCGCGAATTATCTGGGCAGTCAGTTACGTGGTGTTGGCATCGCGCAGCAAGACCTCGCTACGGTGGGTGCTTTTGCGCAGTTGGCATTGCATCGTAAGCGTTGGCCGGAGATCGACCTGGGGCTGCGCACTGATCATACTGCGGGGTATGATGTACAAGTGCTTCCGTCGATCGCCGCCATGTTCAAGGCCACGGACCGGCTCACGGTCAGGGCTAACGCAGGAAGCGGATACCAGCTGCCGGACCGGTCGCGCAACTACGGGCTCGTGACCGAGGGTGTGATCGCCAGCCAACTCGCGCCCGGCACGAAGCCAGAGAATTCCTTGGGTGGTACGGTGGAATGGACCTGGAAGAAGCCGCTGAGCGAGCACACCCTGCTCTTCATCGACCAGACATTCTTCGCCACGCAGATCACTGATCCGTTGGCCGTTGGCCCGAATGCCGAAGGTGACCTGCTGCTCTTCAATCCCGGCGGTACCACGCTCACGCGCGGCATCGATAACTACATCCGGCTCACCCACGGCAATACCGAACTGTACCTGGGCTATACGTTCACCCTGCCCGAAGTGACGAACAACGGTCGCACGAGCTTGGTACCATACACACCACAGCATCGCGCGGCCACCACCTTGGGCCACGAGTTAGGTGAGCACTGGCGCGCCGGCGTGGAGGCATCGTGGAGCGGAGAGCAGGAGCGCATCGATGGCACGCGCACCCGTGATCAACTGTTCATGGCCGCCATGGTGGGGTACAAAAGCGGGCGGTGGAACGTGGTATTGAACGGCGAGAACATCACCGATACGCGGCAGACGCGTTGGGAACAGACGGTGTCAGGAACGGAATCGCGGCCCGCGTTCGCGCCTCTCTGGGCAGCGATCGATGGCCGTGTGATCAACCTCAGTATGCTGTATCACTTCGGATGGATGAAGAATTGATCGGTCAGGCTTTCACCGCAGCTCCCGCGAACACCCGCGCCACTACTTCTACTGCACGGTCCACATCCTCTTGTGTTGTGAATTTGCTGAACGAAAAGCGCACGTTTGCACCGGGGCGCTCGGGATACAAGTGGCCCAGGACATGTGAACCCTTGTTGCTGCCGCTGCTGCAGGCGCTGCCGCCGCTGCACGCAATACCCTCGATGTCCATATTGTAAATGAGCATCTCGCTCTTACCGTCATCCGGGAAATTCACACTGAGCACGGTATACAATGCATTCTCGGTGCTATCGCCGTTGAAGCCAACACCTGGAACAGCCTCCAGTAGTCTCTTCTTCATTCGTTGTTTCAAACCCGAGATATGGCGCACATGATCATCGAGATCGCGATAGGCCACTTCCATCGCTTTGGCCAGGCCAACAATGCCGTATATATTCTCGGTACCCGCGCGCATGTTCCTTTCTTGGGAACCTCCCAGGATCATGGGCTTCAGCGTGGCGCCATTGCGCATGTACAAGAATCCGATGCCTTTGGGTCCATGGAATTTGTGCGCGGCGCAGGTGATAAAGTCGATCGGTGTATTGGCCAGATCGAAGCGGTAATGCCCCATGGTTTGCACGGTATCGCTATGGAAGAGCGTATCGTATTGACGACAAAGACGCCCGATCGCCATCAGGTCGATACGCGTACCGATCTCGTTGTTCGCATGCATCAGGCTTACAAGCGCCTTGGGATGTGCCTTCAATAGTGCTTCCAAATGCACCAGATCCGGCTGTCCATCAGCGTGCAGCTTCAGCCAATGTGCCTTGGCCTTACCCTCGGATTCAACGGCATGTGCGACGTATTCGACCGCGTGGTGTTCAATGGGCGACGTGATCACGTTTTGTACTCCCAAGTCGCGCACACTGCCCATGATGGCCATGTTGTCCGCTTCAGTTCCGCCACTTGTGAAGACGATCTCGCCTGGTGCACAGTTCAGCAAGCTGGCAACCGTGCGTCGAGCTGTTTCCACGGCTGCGCGCGTTGTTCGCCCAAAACTG
>JANNYL010000711.1:0-3340 GCA_031410075.1 Flavobacteriales bacterium | reverse complement strand
ACCGGCCATCTGGGAACGAAGGATGTCATCTTCCACAACGCGCAGCAGGTTCTGGCCGAATCGACCGGGGTCTGAAACCGCGCTCAATAAAGCTGTTCTTCCTTCCAGCACAACGTTTTCGATGCCTCCCACATTTGTGCTTACGATAGGCCGGTTAGCAGCCTGGGCTTCGATCAAACTTACCGGTGTTCCCTCATTGAAACTCGTAAGCGCTACCACGTCAACTCCTGCATTGACGATATCGATCTCCTTGATCCAGCTGGTAAAGGTCACATCGGCCCGTTCCACCATCGGGTGCCCGTTAAGCCCATGACCAAATCCTGATCCATTGAAATAGGGCCCCGCCACCTGGCTCAAGCCCAACCCGCGGGTCAGCGCCTCCAACCGTACGCGCTCCTCCCCATCCCCAACCACGAACGCACGTACCTTTTTTCCCGTGCGATCACGAACGTGCTTCAGGGCTTCCAGGAAAAGGTCGTGGTTCTTGATCGGCACCAGGCGGCCGACTATACCAATGGCGATCTCATCGTCCGCTACACCGTAGACCCTTCGGAACAAAGCGCGTTTTGCGGTTTGCTCCTGCTGGAATTTGCTCAGATCGAAGCCCAACGGGATCACGCTCACTTTTTCCGAGGAACAGATCCGGTGTTCATCGACCAATTCGCTTTTCTGGATCTCGCTGATGGCAATGATCCGATCACTGCGTCTGGCCAGGAAGCGTTCCACGTTCTTGTACAGCGCAGTTCGCACTTGTCCAAAATAGCTATGGAAAACGTGGCCATGAAAGGTGTGCACAATGGCCTTCACCCCCATGTCGCTCGCTGCCATTCTCCCTACAGCGCCTGCTTTCGCAGCATGGGTATGGACAATATCCGGCTTGAACTCCTTGATCAGCTTTTTGATACGCCGATATGCCGACCGATCACGCCATGGAGCTACCTCACGCTGCATCTCCGGCAAAATGAGCGGCTCGACGCCAAGACCTTTCAAGATGTGCCCGCTTCCCTCTTCGCTATCCTCTTGAGCACCACCAACGAGCAAGGTCTCGTACTCAGGTGGCAAGTGCTTGGTGAGGTATGCCGCGTTGTGCGTTGGCCCGCCAAGGTTGAACCGGTTGATGATGCGAAGTACGCGGGGCATAGTAGTTAAGGACGTCGAAGGTACCCGTTATCGCTTGAACCTACTTAAGGACAAAGGGCTGCGTTGTTCACCGTGACTTGTAGACGGCGATACCGCCAACGGTTGCCTTTCCGATCAAACTTTCTTCGATACGCGCACCAACAGATCGCTGCTGAGCCAACGCAGCCAGGCCGGCATGGCCTCTAGCCGCGAAAGCCTTCGGGCCAAGCGCAGTGAAAGCCCCGGCAGTAACAGGTTGAACGGGAATACCGTGTGATTGAGCACATCCAGCCGTTCGATGCGGAAGTGCCGGCCCATGATCCGCTGCACATCGCCACAGCCATACATCCAGAGTTTCAAGCCGCTGGAAAGCACATTGCCCTTGCGGGCGAACCAGCTCATCGGCCCGCGCGCGAGATTCCGCGTCCAGCTGTCCAGCGCATGAGCATTGGTGAAGGTGATGATGGCGTGCCCTCCTGGCTTCAGGCTCGCGGCGATGAAGGCGAGGTTCTTCTCCAGTTCCTCCGGCGTGAGGTAGGTGGTGACGCCGAGCATGAACACCGCATCGAACCGTTTTACCGGGAACGAGTGCTCATAGGCATGTCCCACATACTTGCGCTCCGCAGGCACCGGGCTTTGGGCCAGCATGCCCGCGCTCACATCGGTGGCGTGGAAGCGCATGCGTGGAAAGCGCGCGACCAAGTGCTCGAACAACTCACCAGTTCCGCTTCCGATGTCGAGTACGTCCGCATCGCTCAGGTCCAACCCGCGCGTGGCCTTCTCCAACCGCTCGTTGAAGAAGTAGCGGTGGAAGGGACTGCGGTCTTTGTACTTGTCCTTGTAGGTGCCGCTCACTTCATCGAAGAAGCGCGCGGCCTGTTCGTGTTGGGCGGAGGATTCAGTGGACATATCGATGGATCAGAAACCACCCCAACCCCTCCTTGGGTGGACCGATCGCGTTCCCGGCCAGGGCGCCGGGCGATCGATCAGGAGGGGAGAACGGATCACAGATGGATCACCTCGCCGTATGCCGCAGCTGCTGCCTCCATGATGGCTTCGCTCATGGTGGGATGCGGATGTACGGTTTTGATGATCTCGTGCCCTGTGGTTTCCAATTTGCGGATACTCACGCACTCAGCGATCATTTCCGTCACGTTCATACCGATCATGTGCGCACCTAACAATTCGCCGTATTTGGCGTCGAAGATCAGCTTCACGAAACCGTCCTTCGCACCCGCTGCGCTAGCCTTTCCACTCGCTGTGAAAGGAAACTTCCCGACCTTGATCTCCAGGCCTTTTTCCTTGCATTGCTTTTCCGTCATTCCAACGCTGGCAACCTCGGGCGAGCAGTAGGTGCAGCCGGGAATGTTGTTGTAATCGATGGCGTGCGGCTTCTTTCCGGCGATGGCTTCCACGCACGTGATCCCTTCAGCACTTGCCACGTGAGCGAGCGCTTGACCAGGCGTGGCATCACCGATGGCATAATAACCGGGGATGTTGGTCTTGTACATCTCATCGGTCTTGATCTTGCCTTTGTCGGTGATTATTCCTACCGCTTCCAACCCGATGCCTTCGATATTGGCCGCAATGCCCACCGCGCTCAGCACGATGTCGCACTCGATCACCTTTTCGCCGGTGGCATTCTTCACCGTCACCTTGCAGCCCTTGCCACTGGTATCCACTTTGGTGACCTCCGAAGACACCATGACATCTATGCCTTGCTTCTTGAAGCTCTTTTCGAGTTGCTTGCTCACATCTTCGTCCTCTACCGGCACCACGTTCGGCAAAAACTCCACCAAGGTGACTTTCGTTCCGATCGCGTTGTAGAAATAAGCGAACTCGCTACCAATGGCACCACTGCCCACTACAACCATGCTCTTGGGTTGCTCGGCCAGCACCATGGCATCACGGTAACCCATGATCTTCTTGCCATCCTGCGGCAGGTTGGGCAATGCACGGCTGCGGGCGCCCGTGGCGATGATGATATGCTTACCCTCGACCACTTGCTTCTTTCCATCGGCACTGGTGATCTCGATCTTCTTTCCGGGTTGCAACAGACCCGTGCCCATAAGCACATCGATCTTGTTCTTCTTCATCAAGAACTGCACACCGTTGCTCATACCCTTGGCAACGTCTCGGCTTCGTTGAACGATCGCCTTCATGTCTGGCGTACCAGCTGCTACGGTGATGCCATAGTCCTTCGCGTGTTGGATGTACTCGA